>JAYTVY010000083.1:0-2399 GCA_043743755.1 Bryobacterales bacterium
CTGGTTCATGAGAAGTTGCTTTTCCAACTCCCCATCGTCCCTGTGTCAATAGGACATTTCTACTTGGCACGATTAGGACATTATCATTTGGCAGCGACAACTCAAAAACCCGCTTTGACAGGCATTTCTTTTTCTGGCACACTGGAAATGAGTTTTTGTGAGAGCGCCAGTCATTCCCCTCGGTCCTGCCGGTTTTCCCCTCGTAAGTCCGCGGTTGCAATCCTGCCTCTTCAGAAGCCTAAGGAGCTAGTTCAAATGATGAAACTTTTCGTGGGGAATCTCCCCTATGCGGCCACCGAGGCCGATCTGACGAGCTTTTTCGCCCAGGCCGGCGTTACAGTGGACAGTGTCAACGTAATGCGGGACCGGTTCTCCGGAGAAGCCCGTGGATTCGGGTTCGTGGAAATTAACGATGATGCGCAAGCAACGCACGCCGTGGAAGCCTGTAACGGACGTGACTTGCTGGGACGCGCGATAGTGGTAAATGAAGCCCGTCCGATGACGCCTCGCGAGGGCGGCGGCGGGGGGAACCGGGGCGGCGGCGGCGGCCGTCCGGGTGGTGGTGGTGGCGGCGGAGGCAAGGGTAACCGCGACCGCAATCGCTGGTAATACTAATACAAATAAATCATCCGGCAAGCAGCCTGACGATCTCTTCGGGGTCGTCAGGCGCTTGAACCGGCGCATTCGCGAAGCGCGAGTTAATCTTCTTTTCCCCAAGCTGCCCGGTGTGATACCGGTAAATGTAATCCGGGTCCTTCAGTAAATTCCCCGTCAGCACCGCCACCACATCCGCATTGCTCTCGATAATCCCGGCTGCCGTAAGTTTTCGAATCCCCGCCAGCGTTGCGGCCGACGCCGGCTCGCATCCAATTCCGGCGCGCCCGATCCGAGCCTTGGCGTCGGCGATCTCTTGCTCGCTCACCTGCTCCACTACGCCGCCGCTCTCGCGCACTTCGAAGGCCGCCTTGCGCCAGGACACGGGATCGCCGATACGGATAGCCGTTGCCAGCGTATCGGGTTCGGTGACGGCGCGAAATTCGCCGCCATTGCGCATGAACTCGTAGAACGGAGCCGCGCCTTCCGCCTGAATCACGGCCAGCCTCGGCAAACGATCGATGAAGCCCAGCTCACGCAATTCGCGGAGCGCCTTTCCGAATGCCGACGTATTTCCCAGATTCCCACCCGGCAACACGATCCAGTCCGGCGCAATCCAGTCGCGCTGATCCAGCATCTCGATGGCGATGGTCTTCTGCCCTTCGATGCGAAAAGGGTTGATGGAGTTCAGCAGATACAGGCCCGCGCGGTCGGCGATGCCGCGCACCAGCGCCAGGATCCGGTCGAAGTTCGCTTCTATTTGAATCGTCCGCGCGCCATACTCCAGCGCCTGGGCCAGCTTGCCGAAAGAGATGTTGCCGTGGGGCAGAAAAACCACTGCCTCCAATCCGCCCGCGCCGGCATAGGCGGCCATGGATGCCGACGTGTTTCCGGTGGAGACGCAAGCCACGCGCTTGCGGCCCAGGCGCAGCGCCTGCGTGACTCCGCAGGTCATGCCGTTGTCCTTGAAAGATCCCGTGGGATTAAATCCCTGGTGCTTGAACGCCAGCCGGTTCAGCCCGCCGTAGCGCGCGGCTTCCGCCGACTCCAAGAGTGGTGTATTGCCTTCGCGCAGCGTGACGATGCCGGGTGCATCTCCGAACGGCAGCAACTCGCGGTAGCGCCAGACGCCGCTGGTATCGGCGGGATGATTGGACATGCGCCGCTCGCGCCACACTCGCTTCCAGTGCGCGGCATCGCAACCCGGCTGAGGCGCCGATACTTCCAGCAATCCGCCGCAGCGGGCACACGTGTAGACGGCTTCGGTGATGGAGTAACGCTCGCGGCAGCTCTGCTCGAAACACAGCAGCTCGAATACCATAAAGATTCAGTATGAACCATCATGTTCGCCGTCCATCTTGAACGCGGCGCGGTGTCTGTGCGCCGCGTCCCTCGCCCTCGACGCCCAGAAGGATTCGCCGTTATACGGCTGCTCCACGGTGGAATTTGCAACACCGATCTCGAGCTGCAGCGCGGCTATTACGGATTCCGCGGCATTCCCGGCCACGAATTCGTGGGCGAGGTAGTGGAGTCGGACACCCAGGCGCTGCTTGGAAAACGAGTGGTGGGCGAAATCAATCTGGCCTGCAATCGATGCGATTGGTGCGCTCGCGGCCTGGGCCGTCACTGTCCCAATCGCACGGTGCTGGGAATCGTCAAGCACCCCGGCGCGTTTCGCGAATTCCTCACGCTTCCGGAGCGCAATCTGCATGTGGTTCCGACGGCCATCTCCACCGAGCAGGCGGTTTTCATTGAGCCGCTGGCCGCAGCGTGTGAAATTCTCGATCAAGTCCGCATCCCGCGGG
>JAYTVY010000084.1:0-2413 GCA_043743755.1 Bryobacterales bacterium
TAGTCCGCGCTGGATTCCTTCAAGCGCCTCCAGCTCGTCAATACGATCTAGCAGCTTCTGGCCGGACTCGCTGGTATTGCGTTTGAATGCGCTCATCGAGTGAATGCTAGCAGAAAGTCCGGCCAATTGTGGATTAGAATCAAACACAATGGCCGGGCGGCATTGAGCGGCCGCACAGGAGAGAGAAACATGAAAAAGCTGGCGATTGTTGTTCTGATGACGGCGGCCGCATTCGCCGCGAAGAAGCCCATGACTACCGCCGATCTGTTCGAGCTGCGCACGGTGGGCGATCCGCAGATCAGCCGGGACGGCAAGCGCGTCTTGTACGTGCTGAACTGGTCCGACACCATGAACGATGCGTTCTACAGCAACCTTTGGATCGCATCGGCGGATGGCAAGGAACAGCGCCCGGTTACGCAAGGATCCTTCCGCGACAGCTCACCGCGCTGGTCGCCGGACGGAACTCGCATCGCCTATTTGTCGAACCGCAGCGGCAAGCCCCAGATCTGGGTGCGCTGGATGGATACGGGCGAAGAATCCAAGATCACGGAGCTGGAGCAGGCGCCCAGCGGCATCCAGTGGTCGCCGGATGGGAAGTGGATCTCTTACGGCAGCCGCGTGCCCGCTAAGTCCGATTTCTCCGTCAAGATGCCCGAGAAGCCCGTGGGAGCGAAATGGGCCGATCCGGCGATTGTGGTGACGCGCTTGCGCTGGCGCGCCGATGGCGCCGGTATCATCCGGCCCGGTTTCACGCACATCTTCGCCGTCCCATCCAGCGGCGGAGCGCCGCGCCAAATCACCAGCGGCGACTATGACCATTCCGCGAACGGCGCGTCGTGGACGCCCGACGGGAAGTGGATCCTGGTATCGGCTCAGCGCACGCCGGACGCCGAGTATTCGCTGGAGGGTCCGGATCTGTACGCTTTCTCCGTGGACGACGGCACGGTGAAACAGCTCACCACCCGCAAGGGTCCCGATCTCGACCCGGCGCCTTCGCCGGATGGAAAGAAGATCGCCTATGTCGGGCACGATTGGAAATTCCAGAGCTATTCGGTGAACAACCTGTATGTGATGAACGCCGACGGCTCGGATCAGCGGCTGCTGGCCGCGAAACACGACCGCGACGTGCGCAGCCCGCACTGGTCCGCCGATTCGAAGACGGTCTATTTCTTGAGCGACGATCACGGCGCATCGCAGCTCTATTCGGCCACGCTGGACGGCAAAGTGGAGCGGCTAACGTCCGCGAAGGCCCGGCTGGGCAGCGGCTACGCGGCGACCGACGCTTTCACGATGTCTGAAAACGGGCTGGTGGCAACCACGCGATCCACGCCGCGGGAGCCAGCCGACATCGTCGCGATCTCGCTGCGAAACCCGGCCGCGCACACGCGCGTTACCCAGGCCAATGACAGCCTGCTGGCGTCGCGCAAACTGGGCGAAGTGGAAGAGCTCACGTACGATTCCTTCGATGGCAAGCCCATGCAGGGCTGGATCGTCAAGCCCCCGGATTTCGACGCATCCAAGAAGTATCCGCTGCTGCTGGAGATTCATGGCGGCCCGCACGGAATGTACGGGGTCGAGTTCAATCACGAGTTTCAAGTGCAAGCCGCGCGCGGATTCGTAGTGCTCTACACCAACCCGCGAGGTTCCACGGGCTATGGCGAGGAATTCGGCAACATCATTCACACGAAATACCCTGGCGACGATTACACGGATCTGATGAAGGGCGTGGACGCGATGATCGCGAAGGGCTACGTCGATCCGAAGAAGCTGTGCGTCACCGGCGGCAGCGGAGGCGGACTGCTCACCGCGTGGATCATCGGCCACACGGACCGATTCGCGGCGGCCGTGTCGCAGTATCCGGTGACCAACTGGATCACGCAAGCGGGTACGGCCGATGGCGGCTACACGCACGCGGCGCTGTGGATGAAGTCCATGCCGTGGGACAATCCGCAGCAGTTCATGGATCATTCGCCGATTTTCTTCGCGAAGAATTTCAAGACGCCAACCATGGTGCTGACCGGTGAAGCCGATCTGCGCACTCCCATGGCCCAGAGCGAGGAGCTTTACTTCGCGCTGAAGGCCCGCAAGGTGCCGGCCGTGCTGATCCGCATCCCCGACGAACCCCACGGGATCCGCGGCGCTCACCCCAGCCACCGCATCGCCAAGATGGAATACGTGCTGGGCTGGATGGAGAAGTGGACCAGCGGCTCCGACTAGTTTGTTGTGGGGCAGCGCTACTTCGATTCGTCCACGATCTCGATCCCGTTGATGAACGCGTAGTTCTTCACCGGGACGAAAGAGATCAGCAGCTTGCCCTGCGCGTTCGGCTCCAGGCCATGCCATGTTTTTGAAATAGCACGGTCACTGCCTCCAGCTTCTTTATAAATATCGACGTTGCGCGCCAGCGCCACGC
>JAYTVY010000085.1:0-5632 GCA_043743755.1 Bryobacterales bacterium
CCGCAGCGTATCGCCAGGCCGCGTAGGCCTGGGCCACGCAATCTCCCCGCCCGCGCCGATAACGCCATTCGCGATGGGCAACCCGCTAGTGACAAGCAGGCGCATGGCTACGGCCGCGGTATGCCATCCGCTGGCCGCCAGACCTCGAAACACGCTGGCTTGCGCAGCCGCTTCATCCAGATGAAATGGCTGCGGATCGAACTCCTCGGCGAACGACTTGATGCGGCTCTCTTCCATAACGTGACTGCCCGACGAGAAACGCTGTCCCACCTCTAGATCTTCCAGATACAGTTGTTCCATGAAGTGTTTCCTATACGTTTATAGTAAAGGTTGATGCTGCTTTCGCGAATGGCGGCCTTGGCCGCGCTGTCCTGCGCTTTGGTCTTCGCCGCCGCCAAGGCTCCGCCGCGCAAGCCGGCCAGAAAGGCGCCGGTTAAAGCCGCCGAGCCCACGGCCGCCGTGATTGTCGAGCGCTGGATGCACTCGATGACGCTTCCACAGAAAATCGCGCAGTTGATCGTGATGCCGATTTTTGGGGAGTCCATCCACACCCGCTCGCGCGTATTCAAGAAGTACCAGCACATGGTGCGTGACCTGGAGGTGGGGGGGCTCATCGTGCTGGGACACGTGCGCTATGGGACGGTTCGCAACGCCGAGCCGTACGCCATGGCCGCGCTTCTGAACCGGCTTCAGAAAATGTCCAAGGTCCCATTGCTGGTGGGGGCCGATTTTGAACGCGGCGCTTCCATGCGGGTGAATTCCACCACGGCCTGGCCGTACAACATGGCCTTCGCCGCGGCGCGCGATTGGAATGGCGCTCGATTCGAGGGCGCCGAGACCGCGCGTGAAGCTCGCGCGCTGGGCATCCAGTGGATCTTCGCGCCCGTCGCCGACGTCAACAACAACGCCGACAATCCCATCATCAACATCCGGTCCTATGGATCCAGCCCCCAGGATGTTTCCAGCTTTGTGAAGGCGTACATCGCCGGCGCGCATTCGGATCCGAAACATCCGGTACTGGTGACCGCCAAACATTTTCCCGGCCATGGCGACACGGCCCAGGACAGCCACATGGAACTGGCGCGCCTGGAAGCTTCTCGAGAGCGCATCAACACCGTGGAACTCGCGCCCTTCCGCGCCGCCATTGAGGCCGGCGTCGACACCATCATGACCGCGCACATGGCCGTGCCCGCGCTGGAGCCCAAGGAAATCCCCGCTACCGTCTCCAACGCGATCCTCACCGATCTGTTGCGCACCCAAATGAAGTTTCCTGGGATCATCGTCACCGACGCGATGGATATGCAGGGCCTGACGAAGTTGTATGAACCCGGCGAAGCGGCTGTGCGAGCGCTGGAGGCAGGCGCCGACGTGCTGCTGATGCCCAAGAACGCCGAAGAGGCCATTGATGGCGTTGCGGAGGCTATTCGCAGCGGACGTCTCACGGTGCAGCGCGTCGATCGCAGCCTGGAGCGCATCCTTACAGCCAAAGTAAAACTGGGATTGCATAAGACCCGCATGGTGGACCTGGATGCAATCGGCGACGCGATCGCCACCCCGGAGGCCGAGCAGCAAGCTCAGAAGGTGGCGGATCATGCGCTGACGCTGGTGCGGGATGGCAAGGACATGTTCCCCCTGCGTAATTCCGACAGCGCCTGCGTGCTCGCGCTTACCGAGAACAAGTATGGCCAGCAGGGACGGCAGCTGGTGCAGGAGTTGAAGAAGCGGTCGCCGAAAATGAACGTGCAACTGCTCGATCCCAGTATGTCCGCGGCCGATCTGAACGATGCGGCGCAGGCCGATGCGGCGTGCACCCAGATCGTGATAGCCGCCTATGTCTCGGTGAGCGCGTATCGCGGCAACGTCGCGCTGGCGGGCGACTACCAGAGCTTCGTCAATGGCCTTTTGGCGGGTAAGACGCCCATCGCGCTGGTCTCGCTGGGAAATCCGTACCTGCTGCGCGCGTTCCCCATAGTGCAGACCTACGCCACCACTTATAGCCCTACCCCGCCGTCAGAGACCGCCTTGGTGAAGGCGCTGTTCGGCGAGATACCGATTACCGGGAAGCTCCCCGTGAGCATTCCCGGAATCGCGAAGTACGGCGACGGCATGCAGCTTCCCGCGGCAGCGCCTAAGAAAGGACAGTAGAAGTAATGCTTGAAATCACGTGGCTGGGCCACGCCACCTTTCAGTTTCGACTGGAGTCCGGCGAAGTCTTCCTGATGGACCCGTGGGTGGACGGCAACCCGAAGTTTCCAGCCGGGCACACGTTTGATCGCATAGACGCCATTCTGATCTCGCATGGGCACTTCGACCACATCCACGACGTGATTCCGCTGGCGAAGAAATTCAAACCGAAGGTAGTGGCCATTTACGAAACCTGCCACTGGCTGGGATCGAAGGGCGTCGAAAACTGCAGCGGCATGAACAAGGGCGGCTCGCAGGACGTGGGTACCACGAAGGTGACCATGACGCATGCCATTCACAGCTGCGGCATTCTGGATGGCGACCAAATTCTATACGGCGGTGAAGCGGCAGGCTATGTGCTGCGCCTCGATGACGGCCGCGCCCTCTACTTCGCCGGCGATACCAACGTCTTCTCCGACATGGAACTCATCCGGAGAATTTACCAGCCGGAACTGGCCTTCCTGCCTATCGGCGATCTGTTCACCATGAGCCCGCGCGAAGCCGCGGTGGCCTGCGGGATGCTGAAGGCCAAAAAGGTAATCCCGATGCACTTCGGAACCTTTCCAGCATTGACCGGCACGCCGGATCAGCTTATCAGTCTGCTGGGAGATGGCGCTCAAACCGAAATCTGGCCGCTGGAGATTGGCGTCCCCGTAAAGTGGTAACTCCGCCCCACAGCCACTAACGTTGTTCGGCCTCTTCGTGAAGTGGGGCAGCGCGGTTCACCGTGAAGTGTGCAGTGAACACGGGTTTCGCTCGATACCAAAGGACCACGCGCCAGCGGCCCTCTTCGAGCGGCCATGGCCCCGGGAATCTGGCGGGTCCATCGGAAGTCTCGAACGACAGCGTGATATCGCGCCAAAATTCCTTACCGCTGGGAGAGATCCACTGGAAGCGGAGGCTTCGATCTTCATAGTCCGTGGCCCAGCGGCTCCACACCGCGACGTTCTCGCGCGGATTCACGATATCGGCCTTGTAAAACGTCCCGACCGGCGGGTGCCGCATGTATCCCGCCAGAAACTGGGTTGGCCCCGTCTCGGTTTCCGGAACGGGGTCCGCGGCTTCAGCCGGATAATCCGCGAGGCGCGATGTGAATTCCCGATTTGTGCGCAGCATCCAGTTGCGGCAGAGCGTCTGGTAGGTGGCCATGCGGTCCGTGTTCAGGATGGCGACGTTGTTCTTCTCGAACGGATCGGACTCCAGATCGTAGAGTTCCGCGCGGCCCGACCGAATCTCCTGGATGAACTTCCAGCGCCCATCGCGCAGACCCCACTGTTGTGGAAAAACGCCCTTGTGACAGAACACGGGACGCTGGCGAAACGTAGAGGCCAGCAAGTTTTGCCCGGGAACCTTCGGATCCGGCGCACCCGTGAGGGCGACCAGCGTGGGCATCAGGTCGCCGATGGATCCGACACGCCGGGAGAGTAGCGGCGATGCGATGAGCGTAGGGTGATAGATCATCAGGAAGCCGCGTACGTTCTCCTCATAGAGGAAGTTGCGGTGCGTGAAGTTTCGCGGATGGACATCTCCGAATGCCTCGCCGTGATCGCCGGTGACGGCAATCAGGGTATCTTCGCTAAGCCCATGCGAATCCAGCCAGGCGATCAGCTGGCCGATGGCGCGGTCAGAGTAATGCAGGGCATTGCGGTAGCGCGACTGCTCGTCACCGGATACCAGCGGCGCCACATAGCCGGGCGGCACGTCATACGGGTGGTGGGTGGCCACGGTGAGATACGTCAAAAAGAATGGTTTCCCCGAAGCGCGCCCGCTAGAGATCCACTCTTCCATCAGCCCCAAGGTAAATTCTTCGCGCGCACCCCAGGAATTCAGCTCCAAGTCCGACGTGATGTGCTCGCGCTCCTGGGAGTAATCGTAGAGGATCCGATAACCGGCCTGCCGGTAGAAAATGTCGGTGCCTTCGGCGTTCAGGCGCGCGCTGGAATAGAGCGCCGTGTCGTAGCCGGCATCGGCAAGGGAACGGGCCAGCATCGGTCCCCGATAAGCGTGCGTGATTTCCAGCGCTCCACCCCATGTGACATCGGGCCCCCCGGTGTTCAACGCGATATGGGCACGAGTGGTTCCGGGATAGACGGTGTAGACCGCGTCAAAGATGGCGGCGTGATGTGCCATGCGGGCCAGTGCAGGCGTGATCCAGGGCGAGGGGAAGCCATCCGGTTGCAACATCTGACGCGCCCCCACGGACTCCAGAACAATCATCACCAGATTCAGAGGACGCTTCCGTCCGCGCGCGGAGGCCAGCAGACCGGCCAGACGCGTATCGAGGGCGGGATTGGCGTTCCCGGAATCCAGCGTCGTATGGGAGGCGGTACTTGCAACACGTCCCACCGCGGTCAACAAACCGCCGGCCCGCCATTCCGCGGTGAGCGCCGCTAGCGGATGCTGATTTAGGTGCGGATATCGATCGGAAGGGGTGGTCAGCAGGCCGGCGGCCAGCAAGCCCGCGGGCGCGGCCAGCCAAATTTTCCGGGGCACGGACAAATCGCGGGGCCGCAGGAGTTGCAATTGCAGCCAGGATAAAGCGCCCACGGCCAACAGCGCGATGGCAGCTACGTAAGCATCCACCACTCGCAAAAATGAACTCAGCGCCATCCGCACGCTGAACTGATACACGCCTTCGATGATGGAAAGATGGATGTGGTCGAAGAAGAGCTTGTAATAGGCCTGGTCGGCAACCAGGTACACCGTAAGCAAGCAATACAAACCGAAATACAGCCAGCTTGTGGAACGCCTCGCGAAGGCGAGGAAGGCTATACCGCCCAGCGCAGCGGCCGCCAACACATTTTGCGCCTGCAGCAACGGCAGAACCAGCAGAAACCTGCCTGCCGCGGGCCACCATCGCTCATCCGTAAGTAGATACGCGAAGAAATCGGCAGCCTGGATCAGAATCAGCAGAATCCAGTGAACCGTCGCAAATCGGACGGCCAACGCAAGCCGCTGTTTTGGAATTGGCAAGCTACCTGGGTCCACCATCGTCATTGCGCCTGCGCTGGTAAGCCGCGGCAAAAAACACTAAGGGCGGGGATCGCTTTCGCGATCTCCGCCCCGCGGGAAGAGTAGTGTTTACTGTAGAGCTTACGACCGGCGACGGCGTCGAAGCAGTCCCACAGCCAGAAGACCAATGGCGCCCATCATCATGGTGGCGGGCTCCGGTACGGAGGAGATTTCCACACGCAACCCGGTCGCCGTGTTGGTGCTTCCGGCGTTGTTCACGATGAAGTCGATCGCGTTGGTACCCAGCGTCAATCCCGAGATCGAGAATGCCGTGAACACGGCTGAGGACATATCGTCCGTACCCGTGTTGGGATTACCTGTGTTCGGGCTTACCGTGCAACCGCTGGCGCAGAAGATGTGGCCGATGTTGTCCGAACTGAACCTGCCGTTCAGGACCACGCTGGCGAAATCGGCGCCCGTCACGACAAAATACAGA
>JAYTVY010000086.1:0-2671 GCA_043743755.1 Bryobacterales bacterium
GGGGTGGTGATGTCGGTTGTTTGGAGTTTTCGATGAGGGCGGGGGGCGGGAGCCGGCCGGGGGGCCGGCTGCGGGCCAGGGGGCCCGCCGTACAATGACGGTCGAGGAATCGTATGCATTTTGCCGGCGCATAGCGCGTACCCGGGCTCGGAATTTTTATTATTCGTTCCTGCTGCTCAAGGCTGGCCGCAAGAATGCCATGTGCGCGATGTATGCGTTCATGCGCATCTGCGACGATCTCAGTGACGACCCGGCGCAGCCCGACCCTGCGGCTTCTATCGCCCGCTGGCGCGAAGAGTTGGCCCAGGCCCTCAGCGGCCATTTCAGCGACAACCCCGTCTGGCCTGCCTTCCACGACTCGGTGAACCGGTACAACATCCCGCACCAGTACTTCTTCGACATGATCGACGGCGTCGGTTCGGACGTCGAGCCGCGCCGTATCGAGACTTTCGACGAACTGTACCGCTACTGCTACCAGGTGGCGAGCGTGGTGGGTCTCACGACGGTCCACATTTTCGGCTTCAAGTCGCCGGAAGCGCTGCCGCTCGCCGAAAAGTGCGGGATCGCGTTTCAGTTGACCAATATCCTGCGCGATGTCGCCGAGGACGCCGCCGCGGGCCGTGTGTATCTTCCGGCCGAAGATCTGCGGCGTTTTACCGCGGATTTGACGCGCGGGAACGACGCCTTCCAAAATCTGATGCGCTTCGAAGCGGACCGCGCGAAGGGGTACTACGCCGAGTCGGCCCCCCTGGTGGGAATGATCGACTCGGAGAGCCAGGGCGCCCTCTGGGCCTTGATCGAGATCTACCGCCGTCTGCTGGCGCGCATCGAGCGATCGAACTTCGATGTTCTGGATCGGCGCATCCGAGTACCGGCGTGGGAAAAGATCTGGATCCTCATCCAATCAACGCTTTTTCAGAGCCGCGCCCGCCAGGAAGCGTAACGAAGCATTCACTGGGGCTTCCCGGCATCTATAGAGTTCTTATGAGTCGGCCGATCAGTTTCAAGGACCCCGGTCCGCGACATGATCATCACTCGTACGCCCATGCGGATTTCCATCGGTGGCGGCGGCACCGATCTTCCTTCTTATTACCGTCAGTATGGTGGCTTCGTTATCGCGGCCGCCATCAACAAACACATCTACGTAGGCATCAATGAGACCTTCAGCGGCGGGTATTTTCTGAAATACTCGGCCCTCGAACACGCCCAGAGCCTGGATGAGATCCGCCACTCGCTGATCCGCGAAGTCCTTCGTTTGCACGACGTTGCCCCGCCTATCGAGGTGGTGAGCCTGGCCGATATCCCAGCCGGAACCGGCCTGGGATCGTCCGGCGCCTTCACTGTCGGCCTGTTGCGCGCCGTGCATGCGCTCAAGCGCGAATACGTGGACCCCGGAATCGTCGCCCAGCAGGCCTGCCAGGTGGAGATCGATACCCTGCAGCAGCCCGTCGGCAAGCAGGATCAGTATATTGCCGCTTACGGCGGCTTGGCGTGCTTCGAGTTCAGCGAAGACGATGAGGTGCGCGTTACTCCGCTGAATATCAGCAATAGCACCCTTTATGACCTGGAGGAGCACCTGGTGATGTTCTTCACCGGCTATTCCCGCAACGCCTCCCAGGTGCTGGATGACCAGAAAGTCCGCAGCGAGCTTGGGGATAGCGACATGCTCGACAATCTGCACTACATCAAGCAGCTCGGCAGCTGCATCAAGGGCGCCCTGGAGCGCGGCGACACCCGCCGCTTCGGCGAGCTTATGCATGAGCACTGGATGCACAAGAAGCAGCGCTCGCCGGGTACCACGAATGACAATATCAACCATTGGTACGAGGTGGGGCGAGCCAACGGCGCCTTGGGCGGCAAATTAGTGGGTGCGGGTGGCGGCGGATTCCTGCTGTTCTATGCCGAAGATCGCGATGCGGTCCGCAAAGCCATGGCCGAAGAGGGACTCCGCGAAGTCCGCTTCGGTTTCGATCACGAAGGCTCCAAGCTGGTTACCCGGGACTGATCCATGCAGTGCGTCATCCTGGCCGGTGGACTCGGGACGCGGATGTGGCCGCTCACCGAAACCTGTCCCAAGACGCTGCTTTCGGTTCTCGGGCAGCCTTTCGCGTGGCATCAAATGCAGTGGCTGGCATCCCAGGGCGTCGGCGAAGTGGTGTACTGCATCGGGCATCAAGGCGATCAGATCAGGAACTATTGGGCCACGCATCCGTCGCCGGTGCCATCCCTCTGTTTTGTGGACGAAGGTCCATCGCTGCGTGGGACGGCCGGCGCGTTAAAGCTGGCCTTTGATCGGGGAGTGCTCAACGAGACCTTCCTGGTCTTGTACGGCGATTCATTCCTGCCCATCGATTTCGGCCCCGTGTGGTCGGCGTTCCAAGCCAGCGGACTGCCCGCGCTGATGACGGTTCTGAGGAATGACGGCCGCTGGGACACCAGCAACGTGATCTATGATGGCGGCCACTTGCTCCTGTACGACAAATCGCCGAATCCCGAGATGCGCTACATCGACTATGGACTCTCCGCCTTCCGCCGGGACACCATCGCGTCCACCGAACAACGCGATCTCGCGGCTGTGTTCCACAATCTGAGCCTGCACGGCCAGCTGGCGGGTTACGAAGTCCAGCGCCGCTTCTACGAAATCGGCTCCCCCGCCGGCCTCCGCGATTTC
>JAYTVY010000087.1:0-2896 GCA_043743755.1 Bryobacterales bacterium
TCACAGCCTCCCCCGGAATCTCTTGCTCCCGAGCCAGCCGCACGGCCGCCCGTTCCGCCCGCCTGCAAACCGTGCGGCACACGTGCAGATCGGTATTCAGCCGCGATCCTCCCGGCAGCACGAATGATCGCAGTGGCGTCAATTCGGAATTGGCCGCGTCGATCTCGCGCTCCAGCTGCTCCACCTCGGTCTCCGTTGTCCGCGGCTGCCCCGGATGCACGTCTTCCGGCCGCGTCGCCAGGATGGATCCCAGATTGAACAGCTCATGCTGGATGCGCCGAAGAATCACCGCCAACTTCGGAATCGCCGCTTCCGCCGACATGTGCGCCACGCCCACGAACGCATTCAGCTCATCCACCGTGCCGTAACACTCGATACGCGGATCGTCCTTGGCTACCCGCTGGCCGCCCGCGAGCCCGGTCTGCCCGTTATCGCCGGTTTTGGTATAGATCCGGTTCAGCGCTACCCTGGGCTCGTGAAACTTGGGCACATCCACGACCCTATCGTATCCTGTTCACTCAGCCTGTCGACCCCTAAGCTTCTGCCGCTTAACCGCCGATAAGCACAGTTGTAGCTATGCCTCAATCTGTTCCCGATAGTGAAGCCGTCCTCCACCGTTTTAATCGCCTGATGCAGGAACTTCTGCGTGGCTCCATGAACCGTAACACGTTCCATTCATGGGAGATTGATATCCTGCTGGACATTGAGGCGTGCAACGTCAAGGAAACCACCAAGCGTGAGACCCTGCGCCGCTACCAGAAAGCCGTGCAGCGCTCCATGGAAAAAGGCGCGCCCACGCCCTTCCCGCTCTCCGAGTATCTCGAGAAAAAAGCCGCCGCCCGGCTCCCCGTTCGCGCAGAAGCCTGACCATCGCATTGCATCCCTCCTGCTATCCTGAAGCGTAGGGAAAGGAGCGTCTCCATGGGTTGTGGCAACACCATTGCGGGTCCACGAGTAGAAGAGGAAACCGGCGGCCGGAAAGTCTTCTGCGTGAAGTTCCAGCGCGAGTTGCCCGGCCTCGATGAGATCCCCTTCGAGGGCCATCCGCTAGGCCAGCGCATCTATGAGAACGTCTCCAAGGAAGCCTGGAAGATGTGGCTGGAGCACATGAAGATGATCATGAATGAGTACCGCCTCAACCTGGGCACCCAGGAAGCCCAGGAATTCCTGATCAAGCAGATGGAAGATTATTTCTTCGGTGAAGGCGCCGCATTGCCGCCCGGCTACGTGCCGCCGCGCTCCAAATCCTGACGGCTTCAAACCACCAGCAGTGCGGTTGCAAGTTCGAAGTGCAGCAGTGCATGCGCCTCGCGCAGTGCGCTGTCGACAAATTGCGAATCGCGCCCGCGCGCGAAAATGAATCCCAGATAGCTGCTGCCCTCGGGCAGCGGTTCCAGTAATTGCCCTTCTTTAGCGGTGATCGTTACGTCATCGACGCCGCCCACGGACCGCGCGGCTTCCAGGCCCTCCACACCCGCATACACGCCCTGGCGCGGAATCGGAATCATCATCACGCCCGCCGCCGCCGCGCCCAGATCCATGGAGCCCTCGCCCACTCCCAGGCCGGCCGCATGTTTGAGGATTAATTCTTCCAGCCCCGGCAGCACGCGCGCGCACAGCCCGCCGATCGGCCGCGCCGCCACTTCCAGCATCCATACTCCGTCGGGAGTCCAGCGCATCTCCGCATGCACCGGCCCGTGCCGCAGCCCTAGCGCCGCAATCGCGCGCTCCGTCGCCTGTATCAGGCTGTGTTGCACCTCGGCGCTCTCGCGCGATGGAGTCAGATAAATTGTTTCCTCGAAGAACGGACCATCCAGCGGATCGGGTTTATCGAACACCGCCAGCACGCGCAGCGCGCCATGTGTGAGAATTCCTTCCAGTGCGAACTCGCGCCCTGGAATGAAGCGCTCCACCTGCACGAAACGATCCTCGGCATCGCGCAGACGGCGGATCTCCGGCCGGTCCAGCAGGGCGCGAATACGCGCGAACGCCGCGGCGAACTCGCTCTGATTATCCGCGCGAATCACACCCCGGCTCGCCGACAGCCCCAGCGGCTTCAGCACGCAGGGATAGAGTGCGCCGCGAGCCGCCGCTTCCGCATCCCCATCCAGCGCCACCAGCGAAAATTCCGGCACCGGCAGCCCCGCCGCGTGAAGCCGCTCCCGCGCCAGAAACTTGTTGCGGCACGCCAGCACCGCGTGCGGAGGATTTCCCGGTAATCCCAGCCGCTCGGATACCAGCGCTCCCAGCCACGCCGCCCGATCCCCCAGCGCCACGATTCCGTCTACAGCCTCTTCCGCCAGCCGCTCCACCGCGCTCTCCGGATCTTCAAACCGCACCGCAATCGCGGCATCCCCCCAGGGATCGTCCAGCACATGGCAGCGATCGGTGGCCAGGGCCAGCTCAAAACCCATCCGTTCCGACGCTTCGACAAACGCCTGGGTCTGATAACCGGTAGTTGCGGCAATAAGAAGAATCCGCGGCATGTACTCTTTTCAGGATCACACAGGACCTGGACAGGTTGGCGTTAAGCTCCGCGGCACGCTAATTAGCGCTATGGAAGGCCTCTCCCCTCGATAAACCCCGCTCATACAAGACCCGACTATTTTGCTCAACTGCAAATGCGAAAGTTATTGGAAACTGACAACGGCTACGACGTTCATGAGCGCCCTGTCGTGGCAAGTAAGCACTATTTGCAGTGCGTTGCAGCTTCCCGAATGTGATTCCCCAAGTCGCCCTTATCACGCTTCTGAATCAGATCATCGAGGTACGGCCACTTCGATTTCGGTTTGGCCTTTAAGATTGCCTCATACGCGCGTAGCGAACCCTCGACTCCAGCGGTGTAGATGGCGATATAGTCTTTAACCTTGTCCGGATTCTGTATGATGAACGCGGC
>JAYTVY010000088.1:0-3126 GCA_043743755.1 Bryobacterales bacterium
CTGGTTCAGTCGGGAGAATATGAAGTGCCGGCGGACGCGCTCGCCCAGCGCTTAATAGAGGTATCCACCACGCTCAAGCAAGATTGAGCACTTTTCGAATAGTCGCCGTATCCTTTGCGATCTTCTCCTGCAGCAGCATGATGGCATAGATCAACTGCTCGGGCCGCGGCGGGCATCCCGGAACGTATACATCCACCGGGATAACTTGATTGACCGGGATCAGCGCGTAGTTGCTGAACACTCCCGTCGAAGTGGCGCAGGCGCCCATCGAGATCACCCACTTGGGCTCAGGCATCTGCTCATAAAGCCGCCGGATCACCGGCGCCATCTTGTTTGAAACGCGCCCGGCGATGATCATCAGATCGCTTTGGCGCGGCGATCCGCGCATCACCTCCGCGCCGAACCGGGAGATATCAAAGCGCGAGCCGATCATGGACATCATTTCGATGGCGCAGCAGGCCAAGCCGAACGACATGGGCCAGATGGAATTCTTGCGGGCCCAGTTGACCGCCATGCCGAGGGTGGTGGTGACGATGCCGTCGGCCTCGGCGGGTGCGTCTTCGTTGTCGATGCGGGCGAACAGACCGGGGGGCAGGCTGAGCTCGAATTTGTCGTTATCGGGGTCCACGTGAGTATTATCTCACGGGGCGGGCGGTTTACATGAAGTAGTCTTTGACTTTGTCGAGCAGGCCCTTTTCGTGGGGCTCGTTTTCGGCTGGGAGCGTGTCGCGCAGCTGCTCGAAGAGTTTCTTTTGCTCGCGGGTGAGCTTGGCGGGGATCTTGACGTCCACATGGACGTACAGATCGCCGCGGCCGCTGCCTTGCAAGTGCGGGACTCCGTGATGGCGCAGCTTCACGCGCGCGCCGCTTTGGACGCCTTCCGGGATCTTCACCTGCTGCAAGCCATCGAAAGTCAGCAGATCCACTTCCGTTCCCAGGGCGGCTTGCGCCACGTTGATGGGGACGGTGCAGTGCAGATCGTCTTCATGCCGCTCGAAGATGGGATGTTCCTTCACCTTCACCACGACGTACAGGTCCCCGACGGGGCCGCCGTTGGCCCCGGGCTGGCCTTCGCCGGAAAGGCGCATGCGCGTGCCGTTGTCGACGCCCGGAGGAATGGTCACCTTGAGCTTGCGCTCAGTCCGCACGTAGCCTTCGCCTTTGCACTGGGTGCAGGGACGACGGATGAGTTTGCCGCGCCCGCCGCACTGGCTGCAGGTGCGCCGGATCTGCAAGAAGCTTTGCTGATAGATCACTTCGCCGCGGCCCTGGCATACGGAGCAGACCACCAGGCCGTCCTGCTTCTCGGCGCCGGAGCCTTCGCAGCGGCCGCACGCGTCCATGCGGGGCACCTGCAGATCCGCGCTGAGGC
Source organism: Bryobacterales bacterium (assembly GCA_043743755.1). Classification (GTDB taxonomy): domain Bacteria; phylum Acidobacteriota; class Terriglobia; order Bryobacterales; family Bryobacteraceae; genus JALYHQ01. The sequence goes on from JAYTVY010000088.1 coordinate 1,373, forward strand.
CGCGCATAACGTCTTCGAAGGTAATTTCAAGATCGTACCGAAGGTCCTCGCCGCGCTGGGCGCGGTTGCGGCCGCGGCGGCCGCCTCCGCCGCCAAACAGGTCGCCGAATCCGAACAGATCGCCGAGAATGTCGCCAAAATCGGTGAACGCGTTGGGATCGAAGCCCGCGCCGCCGCCGGCGCCTTGCAGGCCCTGATGGCCAAAGCGGTCATAAGTAGCCCGCTTCTGAGGATCGCTGAGCACGCTGTAGGCCTCGGCGGCTTCCTTGAAACGTTCTTCGGCGGTGTGATCGCCGGGGTTGCGGTCCGGATGAAACTGCATGGCGAGCTTGCGATAAGCGCCCTTCAGGGCCGCGTCGTCACAATCGCGCGCGATGCCGAGGACTTCATAATAGTCGCGTCTGGTCACATTCATGTCTTCTGGACCGCCACCTTCACCATCGCCGGCCGCAACATCTTGCCACGGAAATTGTATCCTGTCTGGTATTCGTCCAGAATCGTATGGTCTTCCCGATCGGCCGTCTCCACCATCTCGACGGCATGGTGCAGATGGGGATCGAACTTCCGGCCTGTTGTTTCTATCGGCTCAAGGCCGAGCTTCTTCAGGGTGTCGGTGAGCCGCTGGTAAATCAGCTCCATGCCCCGCACGTACTCTTTATCGGCGGATTCCACCTTGAGGGCGCGCTCGAAATCGTCCACGATGGGGAGAATGGCGCGCAGCGTCTCGGTATTGGCGTACTCGACGACATCGGTTTTTTCCCGGTCCACGCGGCGGCGGAAATTATCGAATTCAGCCTGCCGGCGCAGCAGCCGGTCCTGCAGTTCAGTTTTTTCCTCGAGCAGCCGGTCGCGTTCGGCGGTTACGGCTTCGAGGCTGGGGGGATCCTGGCCGCGATCCTGGGTCTCTTCGGCTGAATCGACAATACGATCACTCATGTCCATACTTCCAGTTTAGAATTGCTCACGGAAACTTACGCCTGGATACTCTGAAAGGCCTGGCCCATGTGGAGCACGGCCGAGATCGCTTTTTCATAGTCCATACGCATGGGTCCGATCACGGCGATCTTGGCCGAGAGCCCGCCAGACAGCGCCACCGAGATACCGATGAGCGAGAGCTCGCACATACTGGGATGCTCATCGCCCAGGCCGACTTGCACCGCGACATCTCCTCCGGGCTGCTCAAGGAAGCGGTCCAGGAGCTGTACGATGCGTTTTTTTTCTTCGAGAGTCCGGAACAGCTCGCGCAGCTTTTCGCGCGTCAGATGCAGATCGAGCCCCACCAGGTTGCTGGCCCCTTCCATGTGCACGTCGGGGGAGTGGCCGATTTCGAGGAGTCCCTTGATATACAAAATATTCAGCTTGCTGAGCAGCGCGTCATAGGCGGCGCTTTGCTGCTGCAGGCGGCGGCGCAGTTCGGAGTGCACTTCGCTGAGCATCCAACCGGAGAAATTGTGGTTGATGTAATTGCGAATGGAAGCCAACTGGTCCTGCGGGATGGGTTCGTCGAGCGCCACCACTTTATTGCGCACCATGCGATCGCGGGTGGCGACAATCATCAGAACGCGGTTATCGGCAAGGCCAATGAGCTCGATTTGATCCAGGGTCTGGCTGGAAGTGGGGATGGCCGCGGCGATACCGATGCCACGGGTCATCTGGGTGAGCATGTGAGAGGTGCGCTCGACGCGAGCTTCCATGGTGACAGCCTGGCTCAAGTCATGCCGCAGGCGATGGAGCTCGGCGGCAAGGACCCGACC
>JAYTVY010000089.1:0-3384 GCA_043743755.1 Bryobacterales bacterium
AACAAGGAAGCAGCAGACGTGAAGAAGGTGGCGAAGACCCTGCTTGAAAAGCTGAAGAAGGAAAAGCTCGTGCTGGATTGGCGCAAGCAGCAAACAACCAGGGCAATGGTGTTGACGGCCATCAAGGACCTTTTGGATGAGCTTCCAAGAGCGTACACCAAGGAACTCTACGAGCAGAAGTGCGATACGGTCTATCAGCACTTCTACGAGGCGTACTTGGGACAAGGGAAGAGCGTTTATGGAGTCAACTAATGGAAGAAACAAAGAACGATAGCCAAGAACACGAAGAGGACGAAGAGAGTGAGGAGACTTCGGCGTCCGACGAAATCACATATGCTCTTGCTGATCTTCTACGTAGCCAGCAGTTACTTGATGGCCTGAAGGGTGGGTGGCCGCGCGGACAAATGAAATGCCAGCGGAGACTTCTCTGAAGAAGCAATCCCTCTTGCTTGGGGTCGCCTTCAGCATTGCTGTGTTCATCGGCGTGGCGATTCTCGGATACCTCAAAGTAATCAGCGGGGATTCCACAACCGCTCTTCTTGGAGGGCTGATCGGCTATTGGTTTGGACAGCGGCAACGGAACGGTTGATTTGACAGAGAGAGCGCCTGGAACCCACCACCAGCATGGATGCCTCACTGAACGGTTTGATTGACGCGGAGCGGCAGAACTTTAAGACCACCACAACGGTTCTCGGCACCACCGTTGAACTCATCCAGGATTTTCCGCCCCCCCCGCCTCACCAGCTAAACCGAAACACCGTCGTACTACGAAACTTCTCCCCTGCCTTTAACACCGTCGTCGGAAACGCCGGCTTATTCGGCGAATCCGGGAAATGCTGCGTCTCCAGGCAGAATCCAAACCGGCGTCCGTACACCTTCCCGCCCTTTCCGTGGATGGACCCGTCCAGGAAATTGCCGGTGTAGAACTGGACTCCCGGCTCCGTAGTCAGCACCTCCAGCACGCGGCCGCTCGCAGGCTCTTCCACCCGCGCCGCGAGCCTCAGCTTGCCGCCCGGCTTCAATACCCAGTTGTGGTCGTAGCCTTTTCCAAGTTTCAGCTGCGGGTCATCTTGCTCGATCCGCGCGCCGATAGCGGTGGCTTTTCGGAAATCCAGCGGTGTGCCCGCCACGGAGCGAAGCTCTCCCAGCGGAATCAGGCCCGCATCCACCGGAGTGTAGCGGTCGGCATACAGCGTCAGCACATGGCCCAGGATGTCGCCTTCGCCCGCTCCCTTCAAATTGAAGTACGAATGATTGGTCAGGTTCAGCACCGTCGCTTTATCGGTGGTGGCCGCATAGTCGATGCGCAGTTCGTTCGCATCGGTCAGGCGATAGGTCACCGTGACGCGCAGGTTGCCGGGAAAGTTTTCTTCGCCGTCCTTGCTGAGATAGGAAAGTTCCAGGCCGCCGTCAGCCAATTCGCGCGGCGTCCAGACCGCCGAGTTGAAACCATGAATGCCGCCATGCAAGGTGTTCTCGCCATTGTTCGCCGCAAGCTTGTACTCCGTGCCGTTCAACTTTAATGCGGCATGTCCGATTCGGTTGGCGTACCGTCCCACCAGCGCGCCGAAATACGGGCTCGGATTCTCGATGTATCCCGCCAGCGAATCGAATCCGAGCACCACATCCGCTGTACCGCCCTTGCGATCCGGAACCTTGAGCGAGACGATCGTCCCGCCGTAGTTGGTAATGCGCGCCTCCACGCCGTGCCGGTTCGTGAGCGTGTAGATGCCGGCCGCCACACCGCCGGGTGTCTTGCCAAAGTCCTCCACGGTGGCGCCCCACGCGATAACGCCCAGCAGAGTAATCGGTAATGCCTTCATTCGAACGTTATTGTATAACGGCACGCCAGTCTCCTCGCTAAGGCGCTACACTCCTTATGTGAATCTACTCCGGAAATCGATTTCGAGTATATCTTTCTGCCTTGCACTAGCCGCGATTTCGGTATCGGCCCAGAACACCCCCGTGCTGCGGATCGATGCCGCTAAGCCTGGACCTCCCGTTAGTCCCAACCTCTACGGGCTGATGACCGAAGAAATCAACTTCTCCTATGATGGCGGCCTCTACGCGGAACTCGTGCGCAATCGCAGCTTCAAGGAAAACGCAAAGGAGCCGGTTCACTGGCGATTGGTTCAAGAAGGCGGCGGGTCGGGTTCGATGGCGCTGGACGCTTCGCAGCCGCTGAATCCGAATATCGGCGTCAGCTTGAAACTCACTGTCGCCGGGGCGCCCGCGGGAATCGCAAATGAAGGCTTCTGGGGGATTCCGGTACGGCCTGCCACCCGCTATAGAGCGTCGTTTTTCGCCAAAGCCGCGGCGGATTTCAAAGGTCCGTTGACCATTTCGATTCGGGGCAACGACGACGGAGCGGTCTACGCCAGCGGCCAGGTAGCCGCGCTAACCGGCGATTGGAAACGATATGAAGTGACGCTTTCCACCACTTCCCGCGCGCCCACCACGGCCAAAGCGCACTTGCTGCTGTCCGCCGGTGGCACAGGTACGCTCTGGTTCAGCATGGTGTCGCTGTTTCCGCCCACGTTCAACAACCGTCCCAACGGGAACCGCAAGGACATCCAGCAGATTCTGGCGGACATGCAGCCGAAGTTTCTGCGTTTTCCGGGAGGCAATTATCTGGAAGGCAACACCATCGAGACGCGCTTTGAATGGAAGAAGACCATCGGTCCCGTTTGGGAGCGGCCCGGACATATGAATGACGCCTGGAACTACTGGTCGTCCGATGGAATGGGACTGCTTGAGTTTCTGGAATGGTGCGAGGATTTGCATATGCAGCCGGTCGTCGGCGTCTATGCCGGCTATTCGCTGAAGCAGCAGCGCGTAAAGCCGGGTGCCGATCTGGCGCTCTACGTCGCGGAGGCGCTGGATGAAATCGAATACATTACCGGAAGCGCCGCAACCACTTGGGGAGCGCGCCGGGCCATGGATGGACACCCCGCTCCCTTCCACCTCGAATACGTCGAGATCGGCAATGAAGATGAATTCGACCGCGAGCCCGGCAGCCATGACGCCCGCTTCGCGCAGTTCTTTGACGCCGTGAAGGCGAAGTATCCCCAGCTAAAAGTAATCGCCACCACGCGCGCCGCGTCGCGTGTCCCGGATGTGATCGATGAGCACTATTACCGGCGCTCGGAAGATGAGATGGCTTCGCACGCGCATGACTATGACACGCGGCCGCGTACCGGTCAAGGTATTCGTCGGCGAATGGGCCACGCGCGTCGGCGATCCCACGCCCAACATGAGCGCCGCGCTGGGCGATGCCGCATGGATCACCGGCATGGAGAACAATTCCGACCTTGTCATCATGTCGTCCTACGCACCGCTATTCGTCAATGTGAATCCAGGCGGCATGCAGTGGAAGACCGACCT
>JAYTVY010000090.1:0-3089 GCA_043743755.1 Bryobacterales bacterium
GGGGGGGCGGGGGGGGGGGGGCGGTGATCACGCTTGCTGACGCGCGCGGCACCGATGGGGATGGCGGGCAGGGCGATGGTGGGTGGTCAGATTGGATGCGGTAGGCGTCCAGGGCGGTGGTGGGGGGTCAGATGGGGATTTGATCTGTTATTTGGATGCCGTAGGCGTCTAGGCCGACGATTTTGCGGGGGTGATTCGTGAGCAGGCGGATGGTGTGGAGGCCGAGGTCGGACAGGATCTGTGCGCCGATTCCATTTTCGTGCAGCAAGCGCTGCTGGCCGGCGGGAGTGGATCCGTGCTCGTGGTGGCGGAATCCGGGGCCGGTCTGGTGCAGATAAACCAGCACGCCCGCGCCCTCTTGCGCGATGCGCTCCAGAGAGCGTTCCACCAGTTGCCGGCAATCGCATTCCGAGGATCCGAAAACGTCGCCGTATACGCAGTGCGAGTGCATGCGCACGACTACATTCGAGCGGCCGCCGATTTCTCCGTGCACCAGCGCAAGATGCATCTCGGGCAGAATGGTGCTGGCGTAGACGATGGTCTTGAAGTCGCCGAACTGCGTCCGCAGGCAGCCTTCGCTCTGCCGGTGAATAAAGCGCTCATGGTGCAGGCGGTAGCGGATCAAGTCGGCGACGGAGATCATTTTGACGTCATGCCGCGCGCAGAATTCGTCGAGCTGCGGCGCGCGCGCCATGGTGCCATCGTCGTTCATGATTTCGCAGATGACGCCGCCGGGACGCAATCCGGCGATACGGGCCAGATCGACGACAGCTTCGGTCTGCCCGGCGCGAACGAGTACGCCGCCTTCTCGCGCCCGCAAGGGAAACACGTGACCAGGCCGCGCCAGATCCCAGGATCGCGATGCAGGGTCAATGGCCACGCGGATGGTGTGGGCGCGGTCAGCCGCCGAGATGCCGGTGGTAACGCCCTCGCTGGCTTCAATGGATTCGCAAAAGGCGGTGCCGAAGCGCGACGTGTTGCGCGCGGACATCATCGGCAGCTCGAGCGCATCGCAGACTTCGGGCGCCAGCGACAAGCAGATGAGCCCGCGCGCATGCTTGGCCATGAAGTTGATGGCGTCGGGCGTGACGTGTTCGGCCGCAATGGTGACGTCGCCCTCATTCTCACGGTCTTCGTCGTCCACGATGACCAGCATGCGTCCCGCGCGGAAGTCCTCGACGGCTTCCGGTATTGAAGCAAAAGGCATGGCTTATGTTTTCAGGATAGGCCGATAATTACTTCGTTATTCCCACTTGGCTGAGCAGCCACGCATATTCGAACGCGGTTTCATGCAGGCGGTCATAACGGCCCGACGACCCGCCGTGGCCAGCGCCCATGTTTACCTTCAAGAGCAGCGGGTTTGAGTCGGTTCTCAGCGTGCGCATGCGGGCGACGTACTTGACCGGTTCCCAGTAGCCCACTTGGCTGTCATTCAAGCTGGTGGTGACCAGGATGGCGGGATACGCGCGCTTTTCCAGGTTGTCGTACGGGCTATAGGTCTTCATGTAATCGTAAGCGGCCTTGTCGTTCGGGTTGCCCCACTCCAGGTATTCACCGACGGTCAATGGGAGGCTGGCGTCCATCATGGTGTTCATCACGTCGACGAAGGGGACCGCGGCATGCACCGCGTGGAACAGATCGGGCCGCAGATTCACCACGGCGCCCATCAGCAAGCCGCCGGCGCTGCCGCCCTCAATCACCAGGCGCTCCTTGGAAGTCCATTTTTCCTTGATCAAATAGTCGGCGCAATCCACGAAGTCAAAGAAGGTGTTCTTCTTCTTCATGAGCATGCCGTCGTCGTGCCAGGTTTCGCCCATTTCATCGCCGCCGCGGATATGCGCGATGGCATAGGCCATGCCGCGATCCAGCAGGCTGAGGCGGCTGCTGGAGAAAGTCGCAGGCGTGCCGAAGCCGTAGGAACCGTAAGCGTAGAGGAAAAGTGGCGATTTCGCGTCACGGTGGAATCCCTTCTTGTAGACGATGGAGATGGGAACCTTCACGCCGTCGCGCGCGGTGGCCCACAGGCGTTCCGACGCGTACTGTTTGGGATCGTACCCGCCCAGCACTTCCTGCTGTTTCAGGAGCGTGGCTTTGCGGGTGGCCATGTCATAGTCGAAAATGCTGCTGGGCGTCACCATGCTTTGGTAGCTGTAGCGGTAAGTCTGCGTATCGTATTCCGGATTGCCCGCGGGGAAAGTGGCATACACCGGCTCCGGGAAGCCGATGGCGTGCCACTTGCCGGTGGCGAAATCCAGGATCCGAATATTGTTCAGCGCTTTCGATTTTTCGACGACGACGGCAAAATTCTTGAACAGATCGATGCCTTCCATCAGCACATCCGTTTGAACCGGGATGAAGACTTTCCATTTGGCGGGGGCGCGATCCGCCACCGGCGTGGTCATAATCTGGAAATTCTTCGCGTTCTTGTTGGTGCGGATGTAGAACAGGCCCTCGCGATGATCGATGTCGTAGCGGTGCGCCTTTTCACGCGGCAGGAACACCGTGAAAGCGCCTTGCGGCTGGTCCGAGGGAAGATACCGGACTTCGGAGGTATCCGTGGCGCCGATGTGCAGCAAGATGAACTTCTTGTCGCGAGTGCGGCTGCTATGTATGTTGTAGGATTCGTCCTTCTCTTCGCAGACCGGCTCGAACGCGGATTGGCCCAGGGTGTGCCGCCAGAGCTGGTTGGATCGCTTGGTCACTTGATCTTCAGTAGTGAGGAACAGCGTGCGATTATCGGCGGCCCATTGCAGCGAAGTCACGCGCTCGGTGGTATCGGGGAGCGTCGCGCCGGTTCGAAGATCCTTAACGTGAAGTTTGTACTGACGGTAGCCGGTAGCGTCGGTGGTGTAGGCCAGGATGTTCTCGTCGTCGCTGACCGCGAACGCTCCCAGGCTGAGAAATTTGAGGCCTTTCGCCAGTTCGTTGAGATCCAACAGGACTTCTTCAGGCGCATCCATGCTGCCCTTGCGACGGCACTGAATGGCATACTGTTTGCCTTCTTCAGTGCGCGAATAATACAGATACTGGCCGCGCCGGGTGGGAACACTGAGATCGGTTTGCTTGATGCGGCCGAGCATTTCCTTGTA
>JAYTVY010000091.1:0-4577 GCA_043743755.1 Bryobacterales bacterium
CGTCTAGAGCGAGATCTTTCGAACGGGGACATTCCGCGCGTGTTTACGGGAGGCTGGGTCTACGATATTCCGCGTGTGTGGAAGATTTCGGGATGGCAAATCGGGGGACTGGCGCGGGTGCAGTCCGGCGATATGGTGGCGGTTTCGCAGGCTACGAACCTCAATGCGAGCCTGGGGTACGGGACGCAGCGGCCAAATCGGGTGAGGGATGCGAACGCATTTTCCGGGCGCAGCGCGGGGCGGTGGTTCGATACGACGGCGTTTACGCAGGCGGCGCAGTTTACGATCGGGAACAGCTCGCGGAATCCGGTGCGCGGGCCGGGGCTGCAGCAGGCGGACCTGATGGTGGGGAAGACGTTTCGGGTGACGGAGAGACTGAGGCTCGAGTTTCGTGGGGAAGTGTTTAACGTAACCAACACACCGCCGCTGAACGACCCGAATGGAAGTTTCGGCAGTCCGGCGTTTGGGACGATTACGACCGCGGGGAATCCGAGGGACGTGGAGTTTGTGGTGAAGATACATTTCTAAGGCTGGCGAGCGCCGGAACCTTCTGGACCGCAACCTGTGGATGCTAAGATCTTCAGCAGCCTGCGGGATCTGATTAAAAGCGACACAGCGCCCGCACCATAGTTGGAGATGCGGCAATGACGTTCTTGGAAGCATGGCTCGCCATTTCGCCAGACGGCGGCAATGGAGCGGCGGAGGCGACGCTCGCCGGAGGATTGCTGTTGCTGGTGGCGAGTTACTGGGCGTATCGCCGCCGCAGCGAAGCTTGGCGGGCCCGTGCCCGCAGGTTGCTAACTTGTCCCGCAGAGCAGTGGAGCCGCAACCAAAGCGCCGGCCAGAATGCCGGCGGCAGCCAATAGTGGATGCGCCCACAAAAGTAAAGGGAGCTGACCCTAATAGTAGATTAGGGTAGTGGTGTGTTAGCACGGCACGCTTCGCCCGTGGTGCAAACGGCTAACGCGGTTGACGTACGCTTTCTCGAAATCGTGGGACAATTTGTAAGGCCTGCGATGCAAGCCCGGATCGCTGATCACATATGGGATTTGTCCGAGCTAATTGGCGCATTCTAGCGGTAGCCCTTGCGCTTCAATCGATGTGGGAGTATTTCGCGAAAACTCTCCCCCCAATGGCGGACGCTTCCCCCGTCCTGAACCTGCCATCTTGGAAGACCTGGATTTTTGTTGTCGGCGCATGGATCGAACTTCCGGCTATTGTGATTGTCGGCTGGTTCAGTCCCGCATGGCTACACGAGACTCTATTGTTTATTCTTGGTTGGGCAAGTCTGGTGCTGCTCTTTTCTTGTGCACGCGGTATTTTCAGCAGGCTCCGTCGCGTCGTATCCACGCTATGACTACCTGGATTAGAACGTGAACTTCGCGGCTAGCTGGAGGATGCGCGGATCGAACGTCGTCGTGCGCGTCAGGTAGGACGGGACGGGCGTGAAGACGCGGGTGGCGGCGGCGAAGTTGTATTGGGTGGTCAGGATGGCGCTGTAGTTGGCGCGATTGGTCAAGTTGAAAGCTTCGAAGATCAGGCGCAAGCGGGCTTTTTCGCGGATGGCGAAGTCGCGCGTGAGGCGCGCGTCCACCTGGGCGAAGACCGGGCCGTTGATGGTGTTGCGGCCGACATACGGCGGACGATCCGTGCGAGTGTTGCCGTCATTGTTTACATCGCCGCCTGCCACGGCGTCATAGGGGCGGCCGCTCTGCATTTGGCTGATGGTGGAGAACTGGTAGCCATCGAACAGTGCGCGAACGAAACCGTTCCGCGAGGCGTGGGCGTAGTTGATATCCCAGATGCCGGAGAAGACGAAGCGATGGCGGATGTCACTGTTGGCGCGGCCGCGCTCGCGGCCGGGGAGCAGGGTATCCTGGGCGTTCTTGGCATCGTCGGTGCCCACCACCACGGAAGTGAAATCCGGCGCGTCGTCGATCGCATGCGACCACGTATAGGATGTGAGTACAGTGAAGTTGCGGGAGAAGCGCTTGGTGATCTGGATGAAGGCGCCGTGATAGATGGAATCGGCGTTGCTATCGAACAGGCTGATCCTGCCGAAGCTCGCATTGGGACGCCCATTGGGATGGCGGAAGAAGGTTACGGGCGTGCCATCGGAGAAAGTCCCCTGTGTGGGCGCGGCTGGGAACAGGTTGATGTCGCGGGTTTGCGTCAAATGCTCGCCCCGCACGCCGAGGTAGCCGAGAGTCAATGCGTAGTCGCGCCCGAGCTGAAACTCGAGGTTGGCGCTCCACTGATGCGTGAGCGGCTGCACGTAGTTTGAGGGGAACACGAAAATGTCGGGCGTCCGGTTGAGCGGCGGCGGCGCGGGGAGCAGGTTCGGGTAGACGGGGATCCCGCCGGTGGTCTGGGTCAGCGTGTAAGTCTGGACCTGGATGCCGTTCTGGCTGAAGGCGGTGCCGGTCAAGATGGTGGGCGTGCGGCCATAGTACATGCCGTAGCCGCCGCGAAGTACCATCGTGCCGGCTTGATTGACTTTGTATGCCACGCCAATTCGGGGTGAGAAGTTATTCGCATCGAGCGGGATCTTATTGGTGCGGAGGCCCTGGGCGAGCAGGCCGGGATCGCTATTGAGCACAGGGGGCTGGGCGTAGTGAAAAAGGTCATAGCGAACGCCATAGTTCAGCGTCAGCTTATCGGTGGCGCGCCAGCTATCCTGCGCGTAGAACGCGTACTCATTGACATTGGGCTGCGTGAGCGGACCCGAAGTGCCCGCACCGGCGAACGCCTGGGTAAAGCTGAACGGTTTGAGCGCGGCGAAGTCGGCGTAGGTATTGAAGGTGAACGATCCGCTGAAGTTGCCGGGGAAGAAATTTCCGATGCGCTGCCAGTCGAGATCGCTTCCGAACTTGAATGAATGGCGTCCGTGCACGATGGAAAGGCTCTCGGCCCACTGGGTGGTTCGCGCATTGGTAAAGCGGGGGCTGAAGCTGTTGCGGCCGATGGACAATACGGTGGTTCCGCTCTGCCGGATGACGGCTTCGGGAGCGGTGGAATTGGCGGCGCCGGGCTCGTCGTCGCGGGTGTAAGAGAGGCGCGATTCCAAAACCGCGCGCGTCCCGATGGTCCAGGTGTGCGCGCCGGCCGCGTTGTCGGTTTTCACGCTGCTGTTGCCGGTGTGCTCGCGCGCGCTGGCGGCGCCGGTGTTCTCGAAATTCTGACCCGTGAAGCGGTTCGCGTTATAGCGCACGCTGAGGCGCTGGCTGCCGCTGATATCGAAATCCACCTTGGCCAGGTAAACGTCATTATTCAAACCATTGGTGTAGGCGGCCAGGAACGGCTGCAACTGGGTGAGCGCCTGCTGCGAAAGCGCATCCGACGGCGCGGGCACCTGCAGGAATACGGGGTTGGGGGTGACATTGCGCTGGCCGTCGTAATCGAAGAAGAAGAACGCGCGGTTCTTCGCGATGGGGCCGCCGATATCGCCTCCGAACTGGTTGAAGTGATACGCGCGCTTGGCGCGGCCCACTCTGTTGTTCTCCCAAGAGTTCGCGTTGAGAGCCTTGTCGCGGAAGAACTCGAACGCGGCGCCGTGAAAACTATTGGTGCCGCTCTTGGTGATGACGTTAATGACGCCGCCGCCGGCGCGGCCGATCTCGGCGTTGTATCCGTTCGTGTTGACCTGAAACTCCTGTACGGCGTCCTGGCTGAAACTGTAGGGATTGCGTCCGGTTCCCGAGCGTCCGGTGGTCTGGCCGAAGAATACGTTATTGCTATCCGCGCCATCCACCAGCAAGCTGTTGGAAGTACCGCGCTGGCCGCCGAAGCTAAGATCGCCTGAGCGTGTGGGGTCGCGGACCACGCCGGGAGTGAGGACGGTGAAGTCGAGGAAGTTGCGGCCGTTGATGGGGAGGTCGCGGACTTCTTGACTGGTCACGGTGGTGCTGGTCTGCGACCGGGTGGTCTCGACAACGGGAACTTCAGCTGTCACGCTGACCGTTTCTTGAGCTGCGCCTATCTCAACCGCGATATTGATGGTGGCTACCGCGCCCACGGTGAGTTCCACGTTGGTACGCCGCGCGGTCTTGAAGCCGCCCGCCTCCACCGAAAGCGTGTAGGCGCCCACGGGGAGCCGCTGGAATCCGTAGAGACCGCCTTCTGTAGTTTCGGTGGTGCGGGTGAGGCCGGTAGCGTTGTCTACCACTGTGACTTTCGCGTTGGGAACGGCCGCGCCGGTGGCGTCGGTTACGGTGCCGTTGAGGGTAGCGCCGCCGATTTCCGACTGCGCGAAAGCGAAGGAAGCGAGGAGGCAGAGAACTAGCGTGATGCGGAAGACAAGCTGAAGCATAAAGACAGTTTACCGCGAGTGTGTGGCGAAGAGGTGACGAAATGGCTGGGGGCGGGGGTAATTTGGGAGCCGCGCCCGCAAGGAAGCGCACCGCCCCCAACATTCCCCACGCCTGCCGCATTACAACGCTTGCTGACGCGCGCGGCCGAACGCGTGGCGGAGCCGCGACCGTAAGGGTCCGTGAAATAATCCGAACATTCCGGGCACAGAATGATTTGGTTTGGCATAAGCTGAGGAAGTGAAGACTGACACTGACTCCAAGCCTGCT
>JAYTVY010000092.1:0-5272 GCA_043743755.1 Bryobacterales bacterium
CCCGCTCCTGGGACTGATCCGATCTGGAACCATTACATCTCCACTCCCCAAGGTTGGGAAGTCGCCCTCCTCGCCGACCCGGAAACGGACGAACTCTCCCGAGCCGAAGAAGAGTTGATCGACGAAATCTACGCCACTTACGGGAAGATGACTCGCTGGGACCTGGTGCGCGTTTCACACGAACTCCCGGAATGGCAAGACCCGAACGGCAGCGCCATCCCCATCCAGTACAGAGATATCTTGCGGGCCGGGAACAAGACCGAAAGCGAGATCGCGGCGGTGGAGGCCGAACTGGAGTCGCTGGCCGCCACGGAAGCGATGCTGCAACCCGCATAGATGGAGTGCGGCGACACGTTCCTCATGCCCGCTCCCGGCGGGACAGCCACTCCGCATCTTTGGATCGTCGTCACCCAGCCTGACCCACAGACTCACTTGTGCGCCATCGTCAGCGTGACCACGCTGCGGAACAGCAAGGACCAGACGATCATCCTCCGGCCTGGCGACCATCCCTTTATACGTCACGACTCGACCATCTTCTACGGCGACGCCATGATCGTGGATGCCGTGCGTCTTGAATCCGAGATCGCGGCGGGATTGGCGCTAGTCAGGGAGAAGTGCTCGAACGCGACGCTTAAGCTCGTGCAGGACGGCGTGGCCGCATCGCCCTTCACCAGGCCGAAAATCCTGCGCTTCTGCCGGGAGCACTGGCACCGGTAGCGTGCCGAGAACACCACCATTCTCAGTTGACCGGCATTCGCTCATCGAAGAAATCGGCCAGGCGGCTGGCGGCGGGCGGGTCGACGTTTGCCAGCACCACCACGACGGTGCCGGTGCTGCGGTAGACGCGCAGTTCGCCATTCATGCCAGGGGCGCCGCCGCCATGGCCGAAGCGTTTGCCTTGGGGTTCCTCGGCCGTCATCATTCCGAAGCCGTAGCCCGGGCCCTCTTGTTTTGAGGTCATTTGGGCGAAGAGTTCAGGCTTGATGAGCTTGCCTGCGGATAGGGCGCGAGCGAAGCGCAACAGATCCTCGACAGTGGAATATCCACCCCCGGCTGAACTTCCGCGCCAGGGGAGCGTGTCCGCGTTCGTTACCCAGGCGCCATTCTTGCGCATGTAGCCGGTGGCGCGTTTGGAGGCCGTCTCGCTCTCGGGAAGTGAATCGGTGGAGCGCATTCCGGCGGGCTCAAAGACGTGCTTGCGGACATAATCGTAATAAGACACGCCCGATACTTTCTCGATGACCGCGCCGAGCAGGATAAATCCGTAATTCGAGTAGGACCACTGGGAGCCGGGCTCGAATTTCAAGGCGCGCGAGCCAAACAATTTCAGGTAATCCGCGATGGTGCGGGTATCGAGGCGATGCTTATCATACTCGGGCGTGAAGATGTCTCCGGTGCCGCCGGTGTGGGTGAGCAGGTGGCGAATCGTGACTTTCGCGGCCAGATCGTGGTTGGGGTAATCGGGGAGATACTTGCCGAGCGGCGCGGCCAAATCGATTTTGCCTTCGCCCACCAGTTGCAGGATGGCGGTGGCGGTGAACATCTTGTTCATGGAACCGAGGCGGAACCGCGTATCGGTGGTATTAGCGGCGTGGGTTTCGCGATCCGCGCTGCCGTACGCCTTTTCAAGGACGGTCTTTTCGCCGCGCGCGATGAGGACCGCGCCCGAGAAGTTATCCTTGGCGGCTTTGGCGTCAACAGCCTTGACCGCATCTTCAAGCGAGAGGCGCGGAAGCGCGGGTTGATCGGAGGGCCGGGGAACTATTCGAACGCCAAATTCCTTGACGGTGGGAGGCTCCGTTTCGGTGAGATCCATCTTGATGAGCCCGAAATTACCTCCTTCGCGCTCCTTGACCAGAGCTTCGATGTGCAGGGGATCGTTCTTCTCGACGCGGATGAGCTCAAAACCGCCGGTCTGCTCGCGGAAGCCCATCAAGGAATCGACGCGATCTTTCGTGGTGGGCTGGTACTTATCGTAATAAGCCGACAGGCGCGCGCGGTCGCCGGAATTGAAGGCGTCGAGCCAGGCGTGCAGGGCATGGCCGGGCGGAGTGTCCGGGATAACGGGCTGGGCCCCGCGGCAAGCGGAAAAAGCGAGGAGGAGTGCAACAGCGTATCGCATATATAACGTTTAACGTACTCCGGGCGGTTTCGTGCCATGGATAATCGTAACAGGGGGTATTCACGGCGTGAATATCAGTGCCTTTGACCTCAATGTGCTGCCGGTGTTTGAAGCGGTGATGGACGAGCGCAGCGTAAGCCGGGCAGCGGTGCGTGTGGGACTAAGCCAGCCCGCGGTGAGCAACGCGATCCGGCGTATGCGGGAAGCCATGGGGGATCCACTGTGGATCCGGACGGCGCGGGGAATGACGCCGACGCCGCGCGCCGAACAACTCGCCGGGCCGGTGCGGGCGGCGCTGGCGCATATGCGCTCGGCGCTGGCGGGTGAATCGGCATTCGATCCGGCTACTACCACGCGCATATTCCGGCTGGCGATGAACGACTATTCCGAATGGCGGATGGAGGCGGCGATTGTGGCGCGAACGTGCGGGCAATCCAGCGGGGCAAGCGTCCAGGTGCGGCGGCTGGACACGCTGTTCGGGGTTCCAGAGGCGGATCTGAGAAATGGAGTAGTGGACGTCGCGATCGGGTTCTTTCCCGATCCGCGGAATCTGGGAGAGGGTACGCTTTCCGAGACTCTGTTCGAGGAAGACAACGTGGTGGTGGGGCGACGGGGGAACCGGGCGCTGCGGAAGCGGCTGACGCTCGCGCGATTCGCGGAGCTGGATCATGCGGCGGTCATTTACCGGGCGGAGCCGTGGGGGATTATCGATCAGGAACTGGCGTCGCACGGGTTGCGGCGGCGATTGCGGCTCGCGACGCCGCATTTTTTGACGGCGCTGAAGGCGGTGGCGGAGTCGGATCTGATTGCGTGCGTACCGGAGGGACTGGCGCGGGAGTTTGAGGAGAGCATGGGGCTGGTGATCCGGGCGGTGCCCGTGTCGCTGCCGCGGTTCGTGACGCGAATGTTGTGGGCGCGGCAGTGGCAGGAGGATGCGGCGCACGTGTGGGTGCGGGGGAAGATTCGCGAAGCGGCGGGGCGACCGGGAAAAATCTAGCCCGCCTGTTTCCAGTAGTTGTCGAACAGCCCTTGCATGGCTTCGCCCATGCCCTGGTGCTCGAAAACGATGGCGGTCCAAGTCGGTTTCGTGATGACCGGATCGAGCAAGGCGATGAGGCCGCGCTGGCCGTCGAAGAGGGCGAGCTTCATGGGGAGGGCGGGAGCCTCGGCAACCGCGACGCCGTCGGCTTTGAACTCGGCGAGGCGCTGGCGATGGCGCTCGTCGAGCGTGGCGCTTTCGATGAGGAGGCGGCAGGCAACGCCGCGCCGGAGGGCATCCTTCACTAGTTGCTCCTCGAAGGGGTCGACGGCATAGGGTGGGCGCGAGAATTCGCTGTACTCGGACTTCACTTCGGCGAGCATGCGTCGGTATTGCGCGCCGATCTGGCCGGGATCGCCGACGATGCGCAGGAAGTCGAGGGTGCCGCGGCCCCCTTGACCTTCCGAATAGGCGACGTTGAGATCCTCCACCAGGCTGCCGGCGCTGCGGCTGTGTTCGTGGAGTTCCTGCTGCAGGACCTGGCTGCGGCGCAGCAGGTACGCGGGGATGGCGAGGCCGGGCTCGACGGCGGAGAAGAGCTTGGTTTTCTCTTGCACTACCTGGCAGAAACCTTTTTCGATGAGGCTGTCGAGTACTTCGTAGATTTTTTGCCGCGGCACGTGGGCGCGGGCGGCAAGCTCGAGGGCTTTGAAGCGCGGATGGCCCACCAGGACCAGATACGATCGCGCTTCATAGGCGTTGAGGCCGAGTTCCTGGAGACGCCGCCAGAATCGCTGAAAATCCATCTCGGGGAGTTCTTTAGTCATTCAAGTCCTAGAGCATATCAGATAGGGGCGCGGAAGGGGCCGCCCGCGGGAACCATATCGATCTTTGCTGCTAGAATCTCGGTATGCCCGAGCTACCTCAGACCCTCGGAACCCTCAAGAACAGCCATTATGCGGAGCGTAGCGTCAAGGACGAACTGCGGCAGAACCTGATTTGCAAACTCCAGCGCGGGGACGAACTGTTTCCCGGCGTGGTGGGCTTTGAAGACACGGTGATTCCGCAGATTGTCAACGCGATTCTTTCGAAGCACAACTTCATTCTGCTGGGCCTGCGGGGGCAGGCCAAGACGCGCATCATCCGCATGCTGGTAACGCTGCTGGACGAACGCGCGCCGTACATCGAGGCGTGCGAGATTCGCGACCATCCATACCACCCGATCTGCCAGCGCTGCCGGGACCTGGTGGCGGGATTGGGCGACGAGACGCCCATCGCATGGATGACGCGCGAACAGCGCTATGTGGAGAAGCTGGCCACGCCGGATGTGACCATCGCGGACATGATCGGCGATATCGATCCCATCAAGGCCGCGCGCACGGGCGAGAATCTCTCAAGCGAGCTGACCGTGCACTACGGGCTGCTGCCGCGCGCCAATCGCGGGATCTTCGCCATCAATGAGCTGCCGGATCTGGCGGGTAAGATCCAGGTGGGGCTGTTCAACATCATGCAGGAGGGGGATATCCAGATCAAGGGGTATCCGGTGCGGCTCCCTCTGGACGTGATGCTGGTGTTCACGGCGAATCCTGAAGACTATACGGCGCGCGGCAAGATCATCACGCCGCTGAAGGATCGCGTGGGCAGCGAGATCCGCACGCACTATCCGGCGACGGTGGAGCACGGAATCGCCATCACCCGGCAGGAAGCGTGGACCGATCGGCCGGCGCCGGTGACGCTCCGGATGCCTCCGTATATTCGCGAGGTGGTGGAGCAGCTGGCCTTTCTGGCGCGCGACGACAAGAAAGTGGACAAGCGCTCCGGCGTGTCGCAGCGGCTGCCGATTTCGGCGCTGGAGAATGTCGTGTCCAACGCCGAGCAGCGTGCGCTGAAGAACAAGGAAGAGATCGCGGTGCCGCGAGTGATGGATATTTACGCGGCGCTGCCGTCGATTACGGGGAAGCTCGAACTGGAGTACGAAGGCGAGCTGAAGGGCGGCGATCACGTGGCGCGGGAGCTGATCCGGATGGCCGTGGGCAAGGTGTATAGCGGGCATTTCGAGGGCGTGAACGTATCGCAGATCGTGCAGTGGTTTGAGTTGGGCGGATCGTTGAAGGTGGACGAATCAATGGACTCGGCGGGGATTGTGGAACAGCTGGCGGGTATCCAGGGGC
>JAYTVY010000093.1:0-2835 GCA_043743755.1 Bryobacterales bacterium
CTGGCGCGGCAGATTACGGTTCCGGTGAAGATCGACCTGCTGGCGATATCGAGTTTCGGAAGCAAGCAGGGGTCGCGGGGCGTGGTGCGCATTGAGAAGGACCTGGACGAGGGGATTGAAGGCGAGCACGTGCTGCTGGTGGAAGACATCATAGATACGGGGTTCACGGCGCGGTATCTGCTGCAGACTCTGGCGGGCCGGGGACCCGAGTCGCTGTCGATTTGCACGCTGCTGGACCGGACTTCGCGGCGGATCGTCCAGATCCCGGTGGATTTCCGCTGTTTCGAGATACCGGACCGGTTCGTGGTGGGATTCGGGCTTGACTACAAGCAGCTTTACCGGAATCTGGGGTACATCGCGACGCTCAATGTAGAGAAAAGCTAAGGCTTGGCACTCCGGTTGCATATAACCGGGGCGTGACGGCGAATAGCACACGGCGAAGAGTGGCTAACTCGTTCCTGCTGGTACTTTTTTGTCTTGGGGCGCGGGCGGGGTCGATACCGGCCGAGCGCACGGCGCTGACCGCGGATCAGATCTTAGACCGGGTTTCCCGGGCGGATGATCGGCGGCGGGAAGGGCTGCTGGAGTTCACTACCACACGGCGTTATCTGCTGCACAATCCGCGTATGAAACGGGATGCGCGGATGCTGGTACGGGTGGATTACCGCAAGGGACAAGGCAAGAGTTTTCAGATACTTGCGGCGGATGGAGCAGAGGGAATCTCACGGCGCGTGTTCGACAAACTGCTGGCGGTGGAGGCCGAGGGCAGCCAGAAGAACAATGTGGATCGCAACTTGAGCGCGCAGAACTATGAGGTTCAATTGCTGGGGTCGGAAGTGCGCGACGAGCGGCGTTGTTACGTTCTGGAATTGACTCCGAAGACGAAGAGCAAGTACCTGTTAAATGGCAAGGCGTGGGTGGACGCCGAGGACTTCGCGGTGGTTCGGATGGAGGGACATCCTTCGGCAAGCCTTTCCTTTTGGGCCGGTAAACCTTACATCGTGCAGGAGTTCCAGAAGGTGGGCGATTTCTGGATGGCGTCGCGGAATCTGTCGCACGCGGAAAGCAGGCTGCTGGGGACGAGCGAATTGACGATTGAATCGTCCGGGTACCAGCTGAATGGCGCGGGCGCGGAGCGGGTGGCGGTGAACGCGCGGCGAGTGCGGGCGCGAAGCGGCTCGCTCGATTGAAGCGCGGCGTGCCACTATAATGGTGGTGATCCGCGTCCATGTCCCAAGCTACCGATACATTTGTACATCAGAATGAGGAACGTCTACTCGATGAGTTGAAGGCGTTCTTGCGCATACCCAGCATCAGCACGCTGCCGGAACACAAAGGCGATGTCGCGCTGGCGGCGGAGTTTGTGGCCGATAGCTTGAAAAAGGCGGGTCTCGAGAACGTCGAGATTATTCCCACGGCGGGGAATCCGCTGGTGTATGGCGACTGGCTGCACGCGCCGGGCAAGCCCACGGTGCTGTGCTACGGGCATTATGACGTGCAGCCGCCGGATCCGCTGGATGAGTGGAAGACACCTCCGTTCGAGCCATCGGTGCGCGACGGAAACATCTATGCGCGCGGGTCGGCGGACGATAAAGGGCAGATGTACATGCACGTCAAAGCGGTGGAGGCTTTGCGCGCAGTCAACGGCACGCTGCCGCTGAATTTGAAGTTTCTGATAGAAGGCGAGGAAGAAGTTGGCGGAGCTTCGATCGCGAAGTACGTAGCGGCGAACAAGGTAAAGCTTAAAGCGGATGTGGCCCTTGTGTCAGACACCGCGCTCTATGCCGAAGGACTGCCGACGCTTTGCATCGGGCTGCGCGGGCTGGTTTACACGGAAGTGGAAGCCACCGGTCCGGCGCGGGACTTGCATTCGGGGCTGTACGGGGGCGCGGCGCCGAATCCGATTTTCGGGTTGATTGAGGTGCTGGGAAAGTGCAAAGGTCCGGATGGCGTGATTCGGATCCCGGGGATCTATGACGACGTGACGCCGCCGGCTTCGCAGGAGATGGAAAGCTGGCAGCGGCTGCCGTTTGTGGAAGCCAATTTTCTGAAGAACGAGGTTGGCTCGACGCAGCTTACGGGGGAGCAGGGGCACTCCGTGCTGGAACGCATCTGGTCGCGGCCGACGCTGGAAGTCCACGGCATCGCCGGAGGTTTCACGGGGGCGGGCGCGAAGACGGTGATTCCGGCGCGCGCGGTGGCGAAGGTTAGCTTGCGGCTGGTGCCGAATCAGGACCCCGACAAAATTGTCGCCAGCTTCCGCGAATTTCTGGCGCGCAACGCGCCGGCAGGAATGCGCATCGAGCTCCGCGTGCTAAGCGCCGGCCCGGCGATTATGGTGAACCCCGGCCATCCCGCCATTCAAACCGCGGCTCGCGCATTCGCGGACATACTGAAGCAGCCGACGGTTTTTGTGCGCAGCGGCGGATCCATTCCCGTAGTCGGCGATTTCACCACACATCTGGGAATCCCTACGATCCTGATGGGTTTCGGCCTTCCCGACGACGGACTACACTCGCCTAACGAGAAGTATCGCGTGGCGAATTACTATACCGGCATCATGACCATCGCTCACTTCTTCGAGGAGTACGGGCGATGACATTTTACAGGCGGTAATTGGCTACCAGCGCCCAAAATCAGGCGCCGGCGGAGAGCGTGTTCCGCTCCGCTGGGATCGTTTCGATCGCGGTGGGGTTATCGCGGATCACGGGGCTGGTACGCGAGATCGTGATGGCGCGGCTGTTCGGCGCCGGATTCGTCTACGACGCGGTTCTGCTGGGTTTCCGAATTCCCAATCTCCCGCGCGACCTGTTCGCGGAGGGCGCGCGGTCTTCG
>JAYTVY010000094.1:0-3695 GCA_043743755.1 Bryobacterales bacterium
GGGATCGTCGGAGAGCGCGTCTAAATCGGCGCCGCGGAGCACCAGGGCGCCGGCGTTCGAGGCGGGATCGGTGTTCAGTGCGGGGCCGGCGTTTTCTTCCACCGTGACTTGCTGTTTTTCGAGAGCTATGCGGAGGAGCACGTTCAAGTTCTGTACGCCGCTGCCGGAAATATTCACGATGGCGGGCTGAAATTGGGTGAGTCCGGGAGCGGCGGCGCGGACGGTATAAGTGCCGGCGGGCAGTCCCGGGAGGCTGTAGGAGCCATCGTTTCCGGAGGTAGTGGTGCGCGCTGCGGGTCCGGTGACGGTGACCTTGGCGCCAGGAATGACGGCGCCCGATTCATCGGTGATCTGGCCGCGCAAAGTGCCGACGGCTTGCGCGAAGGCCGAGAGGGCGAACGCCAGAAGAAGCAGGGTGATCGGAAAAAGGTGTCGAGGTCTCATTTTTATGGAATTGTTTCTCTCTTGGCTAGGCCCCAACTACTGGGCGGGCGCTCCGATATCGAAGCTCCAGGCTCCGAGGTTGACTTGGCCGGCGGTACGGGGCGCGGCGCGCAAAAAGGGTTCGACGCCCGCGATCAGCGTGATGGCGGTGGCGTTGGAGCGGTCCGCTCCCTGGGTACTGGATACGATCAGCGCGTCACCGGGCTTTAGTTCGGTGAGGCTGAGCGCGGGCATGCGTTCCAGCATTTGTTGAAAATCGAAATTGCCGCGGCCAGGGCCGCCAGGTCCACCCGGACCGCCACGGCCGGCGGGAGGGCCGCCAGCAGCGGGAGGCGCGCTCTGCGCGGGGGACGCCGCCGGGCCGGCGGGGCGCTCCCCGGCGCCGGGCGCTCCGGCAGCGCCACCTTGCAAGCGCTGCGCCATCATGGTGGCCACCATCTCAGGTACGCGCCGGAGCAAAGAATCCGGGTTGGTGTGAATATCGAGGGGCTTCTTGCTTTGCAGGTCGGTCACTTTCACCACGCCGGACGCGGTATCCACGGAAATTACAGTGGCGGCCAGGGTCTGGAAAGTGCCCGAGACGATTTCCTCGGCTTTGAGGCGGGTTCCGTCTTCGTTCTTCTCGCCGAGGGCCCGAAGCTGGTCGCCCGCTTTCAGCTCGGCGAAGGTACTGGGTTTGGCATCGGAAAAGCGGACCGAATCGGAGGCATAGCGGCGAAACCTGCCGGCCGAGGCATCGATGGTCACCGGCTTCGCATCGGCGCGGCCGCGTACCGCCATGGTGATTTCGTTGGTTTGCGGATTCACGGACGCCACCACGCCGGAGATGCCGCGCTTCTGCCATTCAGCGCGGTCGGCGTCGTGCTTCTTGGCGAGCTCGGTCTTGGACATCACAATGACGCTGGTGGCAGCGACGGTTTTGTCCTGTTCGGACACGGGGCCACGGGCCAGCACGCGATCACCCGCGCCAACATCGGCCAGCGCGATGTGTTCAGCTTTCTTGAGGTCCTTTTCGCCGGGAGGGACGCGGAGGTAGGTGGTTTTCTCGTCCAGACGGACCACGTAGGAAGCTCCCGCGTCGGACTTCAGCTGAATTTTGCCGCCCGCGGCGTCCACTGCCGTCACTTCGCCGATTACGCTCTTGGGCGGAGCGGGAGTTTGGGCAACGGCAACACTTAGAGCGAGGACAATCCCCCAGAATCGCATCGTATAGTTTGGCGCTGCTTTCGAGGGCCCGGTTACGAAGAGAACTGTCAAGAATCGTAAACTCTGAAAAAGGGTTTACTCCCCGACTGTCAACTGGTTAGAGACGCTCTTGACGCCTTTCACCTTCTTCGTGAGATGCTCGGCCTTGGATCGCAGCTTCTCCTTTTTCACTTTGCCGCGCAGTGTTACGTTCCCGTCGTGGACCTCAACCTCGATGCTGCTGCGGCCCACTTCCGGGTCGCCGGCCAGCTTGAGGTGGACCTGGTCAATGATCCGATCGTCATCGGTGGGAACTTGCTTCTGCGCGATAGCCGGCAGAACGACGACGATACACAGGAAAAGAAGGGAGAGCAGGCGCATGGTTATTTGGTTTCCGGACCCGTATCCAATTCTGTACCGCGCATGGTCCGCCAGTCAATCGCATTGAGAAATTCGGGGCTCTGACGCCAGTCCGGGCGCACCTTGACGAACAGCTCGAGGAAGATCTTGCGGCCGAACATGGTTTCCATGTCTAGCCGGGCGAGAGTTCCTACTTTTTTGAGGGTGGCTCCCTTGGGACCGATCACAATGGCTTTTTGGCCGGGCCGCTCGACGTAGATGGTGGCGTTGATGCGGGTGAGGCGCGGAGTATCTTCCCAGCGATCCACAACCACCGCCACGGAGTGGGGGACTTCCTGTCGTGTTTCGGCGAGAATCTTTTCGCGAATCAGCTCGGCGGCCATGAAACGCTCGGGCTGATCCGTAATGTAGTCGGCTGGAAACCACGGGGGACCTTGCGGCAGGCGCGCAATAACGGCTTGTTTCAGATCGTCGAGCCCGGCGCCGGTGACGGCTGAAACGGGGAGATACTCGGCGAACTTTCGCAGGGCTTTGTAATGCTCGATCAACGGGAGCAGACGGCGCTTGTCGTCGAGGCGGTCGATCTTTGTGAGCACCAGCAGCACTGGAGTCTCCAGGTTGCGGGTGACGTCCACGGCCTTGGCGTCTTGCGGGGTGAAGGGCGCCAGAGCATCGGCCAGAAACAAGATCAGATCACGGCTATCCAGAGCGGCGCGAACGGTGTCCATCATGCGCTTGTTGAGCAGAGTGGTGGATTCATGGATACCGGGTGTGTCCAAGAAGACGATCTGCGCCTCGGGCAAGGTCAAGATGCCTTGTATCGAGGTTCGCGTGGTTTGGGGCTTCGATGAAGTGATCGCCACTTTGCCGCCTACCAGCGCGTTGAGCAAGGTGGACTTGCCGGCATTGGGCCGGCCGGCGATGGAGACAAAGCCGGAGGCGTGCGGCTCAGGCATGCGGCTTCGTTTCCGCGCGGGAGACGCGCACTTGATCCACGCGCAGCTCATTGCCCGCGAGCACTTCGATCCGGATGCCTTCGCGTTCCACGGATTCTCCGGCGCGGGGAACGTGTCCCAGCCATTCGGTAACCAGGCCCCCAACGGTGGTGGATTCCGTGTCGGAAGGGGGACGGAAATCGAGCAGGTCGTGGAGACGGTCGAGATCCAGGCTGCCGGCGACGATAAACATGCCTTCGCCGGCTTCGGTGACATCACGCTCGGGTTCGTGCTCGTCGTGAATCTCGCCGAGGATCTCTTCCACCATGTCTTCCATGGTGACCAGGCCCGCGGTGTTGCCGTATTCGTCCACCACGATGTCCATATGCGCGCCGTCGTGCTGCATCTCGCGCAGAAGATCGTTGACGGCCTTGGTTTCGGGCACGCTGCGAATGGGGCGCATCAGCTCGCGGACCGTCCGGACCTTGCGCTCCTGCTCATCCAGCTCAAACATATCGCGCACATGGATGAATCCCACCACCTGGTCAATGGTGCTTTCATAGACGGGAATGCGCGAGTACTGTTCGTGAATCACCACCTCGCGCAGATCCTCCAGAGAACGGCTGGCTTCGATAGCGATGACGTCGGGGCGCGGCGTCATCACCTCGCGAACGGTTTTATCGCCGAATGCGACCACCGAATGGATCAGTTTGCGATCCTCTTTCTCGATGATGCCTTCCTCTTCTCCCGCATTGATCAGGGCTTCAATAT
>JAYTVY010000095.1:0-2959 GCA_043743755.1 Bryobacterales bacterium
TCGGAGCTCCTTTGGTAGGCGATTGTATACTATTTCAGCGCGCGGCGATACGGCGGCGGTATTTGGGATCGCCCCTTACTTGTCTCAGATCCAGCGCCAGATCCACGTCCAGGGTCGACAGGCCTTGATCGATCAACTTCAAAACCAGGTCGAGAGCCTCCTGCTTCCGCCCCAGCACTGCCAGTGTCTGCGCCTTCGTAAATTGCCCTCTCTGATCGAGCCCGCGCTGATCGGCGGCCTTCAGGTCGGCCTCGGCATCGCTCTTTCGACCAAGCTTTGCGTGATAAAACGAGAGCGTTGCCCAGTTCCCGCCCGGCTTCGGGTTTACGCGAACGGTGTCTGAAAGAATCTCCGCCCCCTTGGCGTAGCTCTCCATGTGCTTTTTGGAATCGCCCACCATCGAATAGCTGTCCGCCAGGTTTCGCCAAGTGCGGTGATTTTTAGGATTCAGTCTGATCGCCTCGCTATAATCCTCGATTGCTTTCTTATAATGGCCCTGCCTGAACGCAAGCGACCCCATATTCGAATAGGCCAGCTCATTCGGCGCGCGTTCCAGGCTTCGCCGGAATGCATCCTCCGCGTCCTTGTCCTTGTGCATCAACAGGTACGCGGTTCCCAGGTTGGTTAGTGGCAGAGCCACGCGCGGCGCCACCGCGGCTCCTTGAGCGAATGCATCCGCAGCTTCCTGATACCGGGTTTGCTTGAACAGGCAATATCCCAGGTCGTTGTACGCCAGCCAATAGTTTGGCCGCAGCCGCACCACCTCCCGATACACTCCCTCTTCCTCCTTCACCTGCGCCATATCCGCAAACGCCCGAGCTTTGAAAAGCAGAATCAGCGGGTTCCCCGGATCGAGGTGCAGAGCCGTGGCGAATCCGTCCATCGCCTGCTGCGTCTTTCCCCTTTCGAGGTTGACCACCGCCGCGGCTAGCACTCCCTTGGCCGATTCCGAATTATATTGCACCGCCAGCGCGGCGTTCTTCTCCGCCAGGCTCAAAAACGCCTGATCCTTCCCGAGTTGAAATTTCCGGATATATGCCAGCGACAGATCCGCATAGCCCAGCGCGAACCTGGGTTCTGCGTCGAGCAGCTTCTGATATTTGTCCACCGCCCCGTCGAGCCCCTTGTCGTTCGGCTGGCTCCGTAACTCCTCCGCCTCGCCGAACATCTGATACGCCGCTGCGGGCAGCTTCGACATTTCATCCTGGTCCTTCATGGCCGACATGGCCGACTGCGCTGGCGGAACATCAAGCAATTCCGCCGCGAAGATCGCCGCGCGTTCGGCCAACCGGCTCACGTCTTCCGCGGCGAATTGCGACTCCTTCTTACGCAGCAGCGCTCCGCTGGCAGCGTCGAACACTCTCAGCGCCAGCCAATATCCCGGGCTGCGCGTGTGCAGCGAGGCGCCCAACACCAGGTTCGCGCCCAATGAGCTCACTACCTCCGACATCGACTTAGGTGACGCCTGCCCCGCCGCGCCCGGCGCGATCACTGCGAATTTTTTCAGCGCCGCTTCGGCCCGCGTCAACCGATTATCGATCGCATCCAGCACCGTGCGCAGCAGCGGCTTCGTCTCCGCGTCCGCTTCCGGAGGCCACGCCAGCAGCGCCACGAAGCGCTGGTCCGGCAGCGGATGAACCCAGGAGTTTACTTTAGCGCCGACCTCCGGCCAGCGCAGCCAGATGGCGCCCGCGCCGGCCGCAACCGCCGCGCTCACCCCGATCATTGCCCTCCGCGATGAGAGCTTGGCCGCGATCGGCGTCCCGCTTGCCACTTCCGGCCCTCCAAACACCGCCAGCGCCTCGCCCGCCGATTGAAACCGCTTTTCCGGATCGGATTCCAGACAGCCCTTGACCACTGGCAGCCACCGTGCCGGGACGCTTTCGAAATGCTTCGAAGGCCTGGCGCCCGTCAGCATCTCATGCAGCACCACGCCGTACGCGTACACATCCGCCGCCGGCGTGGCAATGCGACCCTCCAGCAACTCCGGCGCGATATACCCGATGGTGCCCGCGAATCTTCCCGTCTCGGCCAGCGTTTTGTCGGATTCGTAAAGCCTCGACAACCCGAAATCCGTAATCGAGACCCGCAATTGCTCTCCAGCCGTCTCCAGCATCACGTTACCCGGCTTGAAGTCGCGATGAACGATGCCGGCCCTGTGCGCCGCGTCCAGTCCCGCCGCCATCTGTCGCGCGATCTCGAACATCGTCTGCGCGTCGATTCTTCCCGGCCTCTTCAACCGCGCCCGCAAAGACTCGCCTCGCAAGAGTTTCATGGTCAGGAACAGCAGACCCCCTTTCTCCTCGCGAAAGATATCGTACGTCGGGCAGACATTCGGATGGTTCACTTCGCGCGCCAGCAGCACTTCGCGCTCAAAGCGCTGTTGCACCACCGCATCGACGCCCATCTCCACCCGCAGCGTCTTCAACGCACAGTGTTTCCCCTGCAGATGTTCGTCGGAGGCCTCGTACACTTCCCCCATACCACCGCGAGCCAGGAATTGAACCACCACAAATCGCCCCGCCAGCATGTCGCCGCGCCGCAGTCGAGGACCGGATGGATGAATCGATTGCGTATTGTCGTCTTCCGGCAAGATGTGGCTATAATACACCCGTGCGTGTCCCATAACGAACACTAAGGAACCCAGGCATATTCAGCTAAGCGTAGCCGATCAGAAAGCCGAACCGATTGCCGCGACGATGAGAACCACATTTCGCGACGAGCAGTGCGCCCGAATTTGGGCAGTGAACCGGAGGGCCGTTCGGTGGCCGTCCTAACAGCCACATCCTGGGAAACGCACTGGCGTCCGGCATTCCTTCTAGGATCTGCCGCGCCAAGTGAGGCGACTTCGTTCCTGGTATCGGAATTCTAGCTAGACTGGGGTCACCAGGGAACGACGCCCCCCGTTTCGAAAAAGCCGCCCGTGGGAGCGTCATCGGGAGCAAGAGCCTGCCGGAAC
>JAYTVY010000096.1:0-5874 GCA_043743755.1 Bryobacterales bacterium
AAGTAAGTTGACCGTTTCCGGGCCGCATTGTCGATCTCAAACTCGACAGGGCGGTCCGGACCCGGTCGAAACGTCAATACGCTCTCCCCGCGGACAGGAAAACTGCGTCCGCTGGTATGCAACTTCCGCTAGATGGCGGAAAGCCTCTGAGGACATGCAATTAAGTTTATATCTCCCCACCAGCGCCACCATGCGCCGGAAGCGGTGTTGTATCCTACAGGTATTCGTGGCGCGCGTCCGCGCTCTTACCGTATGCTCAAACGGACACTTTTGATCGCCGCCACCACGCTAATCGCCAGCGCGGCGGATTGGCCGATGTACCTGCACGAGCCGTCCCACAACAGTTTCAACACCACGGAAAGTGTGATCGGCCGCGATACGGTGGCACAGCTCACACCGGCTTGGACCTTTTCGGCCAACGGATCGCTGGGCTCGGCCGTTACGGCGGTCGGGGGGGTACTCTACGTAGGGGCCTGGGACGGCAGCTTCTACGCCGTGAATTCAGCCGATGGTTCGCTACTCTGGACGCGGAATCTGGGCAAAGCGACGCCTCCCTCGGATCCAACCTGCCAGCCGTCCATCGGCGTGGAATCACAGGCCGTGGTGGTGGGTGGCACGGTATGGGTGGGCGGGGGCGACTCGGCGTTTTATGGCTTAGATCGAAACACCGGTAAAGTTCTGGCCCGCATACCCCTGGCCGACCCGGCCTCCGGATCTTACTTGTGGTCCTCGGTGAACTATTCCAATGGCGCGCTGTACATCGGCATCGCCTCGCTGGGTGACTGTCCGCTGGTACAAGGCGGATTGGCCCGCATCGACATTGCCGATCCCACGCATCCCTTGATTCGCTACCTCACGACTCCCGACATGCCCGGCGCCACCGTCTGGTCCACTCCGGCTATCGATGAGGCGGCAGGTCTGGTGTATGTCACTACCGGCAATGGCAGTCAGGATGCAACGCTCGGCCAGTGGGGCAGCGCCATGCTGGTACTGGATGCACGCACGCTCGTCATCAAGGCGCATTATTTTCTGCAAGTCAATCCCGACGACGATGCGGACTGGGGCTCCTCACCCACGCTGTTCACCGCGCCCGATGGGACGGCGATGGTGGTAGCCAACGGGAAAGACGGCCTGATGTACGCCTTCCGCCGTCCCGACCTGCAACCTCTCTGGACCACGCAGATCGCCGTGAACTGCATTTCGCCCGAACTGGGCTGCGGGTCGGTGTCGACACCCGCCTACGACGGCAACACGATATTCACGGGAGCCGGCGACAGCAATCCCGATCTGGATCCGCTCGGCACTGTTTATGCGATTGATCCGCACAGCGGAACCACCATCTGGAAGAAGGCTTCCACGGGTGTAGTGCTCGGCCCCGTCACGGTCGCGAATGGGGTTGTTTTTGCCCCCACCACAAAGGGACTGTACGCCTACAACGCCTCCACCGGCGACGAGTTGTGGAACGATGCGCGAGGCAAGGCTACCGTAAGCCAGCCTGTGGTCGTGGACGGCACGGTGTACGCGACCTATCTCACCGGTGAGCTAATCGCGTGGCGGCCCTCCACCGATCGCGCCATCACGCCTTCTGGAGTGGTGGACGCGGCCAGCTATGCGGCCGCCGTGGCGCCTGGAGGTTTGTTTTCCATCTTCGGCGCCAACATGGCTTCCGGAACCATGACCAGTTCCACGCTGCCATTGCCCTTCATGCTCGACGATGTCACCGTAACGTTTAACGGTATTTCCGCGGCGTTATTGTATGTAAGTCCCACGCAGATCAACGGGCAGGTGCCGGTAGGAACAGCTCCCGGACAGGCCCAGATAGTGGTGAACCGCGCGGGTCTGGGCGGAGGTTCCACGCAGGCCAACGTATCCGCCGCGGCGCCGGCTATTTTCCAGTTCGCAAGTGTGATCGGCAACTTCGCCCTCGCGCTGAATCAGGATTATTCAATTAACTCGCCCGATCAGCCGGCTAGTCCCGGCGACGTGATGTCGTTTTTCCTGACCGGCGCGGGTGACGTTTCCCCCGCGGTTCCCACCGGCGTACCGGCCGCGTCGAATCCGTTATCGTATGTGGTCGCCCCCGTCACCGCCACCATCGGCTTCCAATCCGCCGACGTACTCTTCGCGGGCCTTGCCCCCGGATTCGTCGGCCTGACGCAGGCCAATATTCGCGTCCCGGTTATTCCAAGCGGCATTCAGCCCGTCACCATAGTGGTGGGCGGCGTCCCCAGCAACACCCCCGTCATCGCCATCCGTTAACGCCGTTCTGCTTCCGCTATAATCCATCCAGTCGGGAAAGAGGGTCTATGCGTTTCCAGCTTGTACTTGCCATTCCAGCCATCGTGCTGATCTCCGCCTTCGCTCAGTCCCTGCCGCCAGGGGTCGAGAAGAAGTCATCCGCCGGCGGCATCACCGAGTACTCGTACCGCAACGGTCTGCGCGTGCTGTTGTTCCCGGATGCGTCAAATCCCAAAGTCACCGTGAACATGACCTATCTGGTGGGCTCCCGTCATGAAGGCTACGGCGAAACCGGCATGGCGCATCTGCTGGAGCACATGAATTTCATCCTCACCACCCATGGCCGCGAGATCAAGAAGGAACTCACCAGCCACGGCGCGCAGTGGAACGGCAGCACGAATTACGATCGCAC
This sequence comes from Bryobacterales bacterium, assembly GCA_043743755.1. Lineage (GTDB taxonomy): Bacteria > Acidobacteriota > Terriglobia > Bryobacterales > Bryobacteraceae > JALYHQ01. Next base: position 2,651 of record JAYTVY010000096.1, read on the forward strand.
CAACTACTTTGAGACCGTAACGGCCAGCGACGAGAATCTGCGCTGGGCGCTTGGTCTGGAAGCCGACCGGATGGTCAACATGCGCATGGAAAAGCCGCTGCTCGATACCGAAATGACCGTGGTCCGCAACGAATTTGAGCGCGGCGAGAACAGCCCGCAGCGAGTGCTGGAAGAGCGCGTGGTGGCCACCGCCTATCTCTGGCACAATTACGGAAAATCGACCATCGGCTCACGCGAGGATATCGAAAAAGTTCCCATCGACAGGCTGGCCGCCTTCTATAAGAAGTACTATCAGCCGGACAATGTGGTGGTGGCCATCGCCGGCCACTTCGATGAATCCAAGGCGCTTAAGTTTGTCGCGGAGACGCTGGGCGCCATCCCGCGTCCCCAGCGCAAGCTGGAAGAGCCGTACACGGTGGAACCCATTCAGGATGGGCAGCGCTACGTCGAGCTGCGCCGCGTGGGCGATGGCCAGGCGCTCATGATGATGTTCCACGCCCCGAACGCCGCGCACCCGGATTCGGCGGCGTTGGAAGTGCTGGCGGGCATAATGACGGGCGGTGGCGGCGGACGCGGCGGAGGCGGCGGCGGAGAGGGATCGGGACGCCTCTACAAGGCGCTGGTCGAAAACAAGAAGGCCGTCGCGGCGCGCATGTCTTTCCAGCAACTGCACGATCCGGGATTCGTGCTGGTGTCCGCGCAATTGAGTAACGATCAGTCCTTGGACGAAGCCCGCAAGGTGATGAACGATACCATCCAGGGACTGGCGTCCGAGCCGCCCACCAAGGAAGAAGTGGAGCGCGTGAAGACTCGAATCCTGCGGGCCATGGAAACACGCATGACCGATTCGCAATCGGCCGGCCTCGGCTTGAGCGAGCCGATCGCGCTGGGCGATTGGCGTCTGATGTTTCTGAATCACGACCGCGTGAAGGACGTTACTCCGCAAGACGTGGTGCGAGTGGCGAAGGCGTACCTCAAGGAATCCAACCGCACCGTGGGCGAATTCATCCCGACGGCGAAGCCGGACCGTGCCGACATCCCCGCCATGCCGGATCTGGATGCGCTGTTCAAGGATTACAAGGGCGGCACAACCTTATCGGCGGGCGAGGCGTTTGATCCCACGCCGGCCAATATCGAGAAGCGCGTAGTGCGCGGCAAGCTCGCCAATGGGCTGAAGCTGGTGATGCTGCCTCGGACCACTCGCGGCGGCACGGTGTCGGCGGTATTGGAGCTGCACTTTGGCGATGAGAAATCACTGGCCGGTCAGAATGCCGCGGCGCAATTTGCCGGCGGCTTGTTGATGCGCGGCACCCGCAACAAGACGCGTCAACAGATTCAGGACGAGATGGATCGCTTGAACGCCCGTATTGTCGTTACCGGAGGCGGTGGCGGCGGCGGAGGGGGCGGAGGCCGTGGCGGTGGACCGATGGTCATGTCGGGAATCTCCGGCGCCAGCGCGTCCATCCAGACCACCGCCGAAAATCTGGTCCCCGCTTTGAAGCTGGCCGTGGAAATGTTGCGCGAACCGGCGTTCCGTGAATCCGCCTTCGAACAGATCCGGAAACAGCGGATCGCCGCCATCGAAGCCAATCGCAGTGAGCCGGCAATGCTTGCGGCGCAGACTTTGCAGCGTCATCTCAACCCGTATCCGCACGGCGATCCGCGGTATGTCGGCACCACTGAAGAGCAGATTGAGGAGTTGAAGAAGGTCACGCTGGACGACGTGCGGAAGTTCCACGGCCGGTTCTACGCGGCATCGCATGGCGAGTTAGTAGTGGTGGGCCAGTTCCCTCAGGCCGAATTGCAAAAGGCCGCCGCGGAATTGCTGGGCGGCTGGACCAACGACGCAACCTATCGGCGGCTGGCCTCGGTATACAAGAAGACCGAGCCGATGAATCTTAAAATAGACACTCCGGATAAACAGAATGCGACCTTCGAAGCCGGCTTGCGTATCCGCATGTCGGAAGACGATCCGGATTATCCCGCCATGCTGCTCGCGAATTATCTGTTCGGCGGCTCACTCAGCTCACGCATGCCGAATCGGATTCGTAACGTGGAAGGTTTGAGCTACAGCGTGGCATCGCGATTCAACGCGCCCGCGCAGGGCGATGGGGCAATGTTCATGGCGTCGGCCATCAGCAATCCGTTGAACACGCCCAAGGTGGAAGCCAGCTTCCAGGACGAGCTGGCGCGCACACTCAAGGGCGGCTTCACCGCCGAGGAAGTAGCTACCGCCAAGAAAGCTTTCCAGGATCAGCAGCAGGTGCAGCGTTCGCAGGAGGCGGCACTGGTCCGGATTCTGGCCGCCCGCGAGCAGTCCGGCAAAACCATGCAGTGGGATCGGCAACTCGAGTCGAAGATCCAGGCCCTGACGCCTGAGCAAATCAATACCGCCTTCCGCGCGCACGTGGACGCGGCGGGTTTAACCATAGTGAAAGCCGGCGACTTCCAGAAGGCAGGCGTATATCGTTAGCCCACGGATTGCGATGGCCGTGGTTCTGCCCGCGCTGCTGCTCGCGGCCGATGCGGATTTCGGCAAATGGTGGCCGCGGTTCCAGTCCGCCGTGGCCCGGCGCGACGTGAAAGCGGTGTCGCTGGGCGTGCGGTTTCCGCTGAACTGGGAGAATGGCCCGATTCGCGCGATCAAGAGCGAAGCCGATCTGGCGAAGAGCTTTGACGTCTACTTCACGCCCGAGATAAGGAAGATTGTCGGCGGCACGAAACCCGAGCGCATGCCCAACGGCGTCTACTCCATCACGTGGAAAGCGCGTGGCAACGAGTATTCGCTGTACTTCAAGCCGGGCGCTGCTGGAGACTTTGTGCTGGACGGGCTATCCGAAGGTCCGCCCTAGGGCTCGCTAACCGCCGCCCGACTCTCAACAGCGGCCTCTCAATCGCGTAATAGCTGACTCCCGCCACCAGGAACGTAGCCAGCAAGTTCCAGGGCCAGCGCTGCCACGGGTGCGCAGGCTGCATATAGCCGGGAATCAGGAAAATCTGCTGCCACAGATAGAGGCCATAGGAGATGCGGCCAACCCAACGGATCGGCGTCCATTCCAGGGCCCGGCTCACGCGCCACTCGGGATGCATGGCCGTTCCCGCCAGCACCAGTGGGATCAGAATCGCGAGCCACAGTCCGGTGAGCAGCGAATAGAAATTGAGGAAGGCGATGGCGGCCGCCAGCAGCCCCAGCCACATGGGCAGGCGATAGCGCCTGGGCGGCA
>JAYTVY010000097.1:0-8657 GCA_043743755.1 Bryobacterales bacterium
TGTGGAGCACTTGCTGGTTGGCGGATGCGCTCTCTAGAATCGGCGGCATGATCATTTGCGGCTGCCGGTTGAGAGGGTTGTTAATGTATGGCTGCGTGCTGCCTCCGGTATTCGAGCCGCGGCCGGTAGAGCCGCCCGTGCCTATTGTGCCTCCACCGCGTCCCGTGCCTCCGCCCACCGCTCCGCCGCCGGTGCCGCCGGTCCCGCCGCCGCGTCCACCGCCCGCGCCGCCGCCGGTGCCTCCGCCCGTGCCGCCAGTTCCTCCGCCAGTACCGCCAGTTCCTCCGCCAGTGCCGCCGCGGCCTCCGCCGCTACCGACGCCGCCGCCACCGCCACCAACGCCGCCACCGCCTCCACCGCCCCCCACACCGCCGCCGGGACGCCCGCCTTGGGCCGCCGCCAGAAATAGCACCGGCTGGTTCCTATAGACCGCGGGCTCCATGGTTGCCACTGAAGACGAACCGCTGTCGTCCACCAGTTCCGGGCTCAAGGGCCGGGGCGCAAGCGCGCCACGCGGGCCCATGGGAACGATCGGCGTCGCGACAAGGCCCCGCACATCGATGGGATAAATAGCCACATTGGACCGGTTGCACATGTTTATGGTGGCGGTGAGTTCCGCCATATTTTCGGAGTTGAGCGGGAATCCGGAACTGAACAAGACCAGCGTCTTGCGACCCGGCACGGAGCTCAGGCTCTTGGCCATGCTGCGCAAGGCCAGTATCAAGCTGCGGGTACCAAAATCGGCCTCGGCACTACCCAACGACGGCATGCCGGTGGGCCCCCCAATTGACGCCACTTGCACGGGAGCGTTCGGCGAGACAGCCGAGAATTTCACGTTGGTTACGGCTTTCTTCAGCCGCTCCGCGTCATCGGTGAAATTCTGCGCGATCCGCAGCCGGCCGCCGAAATCGACGATTGCGACCATCCGGTTAGGACCCGTGTTCTTTTCGATAAACTTCGCCGCATCCTGCCGGGCGCGGGACTGGTCGGCCAGCTCCATGGTGGAATTGTCGAAGAACAGAACCAGGTAACGCCTCTGTGAAGGCGATTGCGAGCTGGCATCGGCTTCGAAGGAGAAACCCTTGATGGGCTGTTCCTTGTTATCCTCCCAGACCTTGAAGTCCTTAGCGGTGAGATCGCGAATGTAGTTTCCTTTTTTGTCCGTCACCACCGTATCCACCAGCACCAGGCGCGTCTCGGTCTTGATCACGGTACCGGACTGAGTGGCGGGCGGCGTCTGCGCGAGTGCGGCCGCGGCGCACAGGAAGCAACCATACTTCAAGCCAGAAAATTTCACGATTGCACCTCTCTTACGGAATCTCGACAGCGCCGTTGGTGGCCGCCATCATCTGTCCTTCGGCATCTCTTACCACTAGCCGGATGATATAGCTTCCCGGCTTCACATCGAAACTCGATTTTACGGTAATCCCAGACCGGAGTTTGGTTTCCAGCGTCGCGTCCAGCAGACGCATCTCTACTACGCTCTCACGGGCCTCCAGGTAGTTTCCATTGCGATCAAACAAGCCTGAGACCACGCGGAGCTCATCGCGGTTCCGGCCATCCGCCTTCCGGAAATGGAGCTGGCGGACATCCAGGCGCGCCAGGACGGACAGTTTCGCGTCCACGTCCGTGGTCTTGAAAAATTGGGTGTGCAACTCCATGGGAAAATCGCGCAGCTCTTCGCGAGAGAAGAGCGCCGCCTCAATTTCCTGCTTGATCTCTTCTTTCGGATCCTCGGCGTGCTTAGGCGCCATGTAACTGCGGCGCGCCTGCACGGTAAGGCCTTTCCCTTCTCTGAGAGTCACCTTCAGACTGTGCAGGCTGCCATCCAGCTTCAAATTCTGGGGCGAAAACTCCAGCAAGTAAACGTATTCCGGGGCGGTGGCCACGCGCTTGAAGCCTTCCACCAGATCGTTGTTGTTCTGAAAGAAAGAACCTCCGGTGCCGTGCGCCAGTTCGGCCAGAACATCGGCTTCGGCGAAGGCGCTATCGCGGATGTAGCCGAACTTCATCGGCAGCGTGGCGGAATTGGTCATCGGCTGGCTGATGTCGGGCTGCACGGTGTACAGGCCCCGCGCGTCCAGAGCGCTGATGATTACATTGGAACGGATCGCGTTGTCCATTACCGTGGTCTCATCGCTTCGGCTTCCGAACGGAAGCAAGAAGCCGGGGGAAACCAGAACAATGGTACGCTGCCCGGGCATAATGGAGATCCGGCGAACCACGGCTTTTAAAACGCTTAGCGCCAGAAAGGTGTCGCGCTCGCCGCTTGACAGCACGTTCCGGGCGGTGGATTCCGCCAGCGACCGCGCTACCGAGGCATCCTGGGGCATTGTCAAATGGGCGCAAATCACCGCGTCCTGCACGGCGACATCCAGCGCCTGCGCGTCGTTCTTGTTGGAGATCAAGTCCGCCATGTAATAGGTGATATCCGGGCAAAACATCATCCCTTGCATGGCTTTGGGGCGCAGACGCATTAGCGTCTCGCGCAGCTTCGCGCGATCGTCGGTGAAATCGAGCACGGTCTGCCCGGAGGTGGAGTAAATGGCGGCGCGTTCCGTGGCGGGTAGCTTATCGAGGCTTTTGGCGGCGGCGTCCCGGGCTTGCACGAGGTCGCCGAATTTCAGGTGCACATCGTCGAATAGATAGGCCGTATAACGGTCCGGCAGATCGGGCGGAGCGCCCTCGGACGCCTTTTCCGCGGTTGCATCCGTACCCGCAATCACCGGCTTCACCTTGAAACCCGCTTTTTCCACCGTGAATCGCGAGATGATTTGCGGCTTACCCTTGTCGAAGAGTTGAAAGTCTTCCTTGGTTAGATTGCCGATGGCCCGGCCCTTGTTATCGCGCACCACGGTGGGCACAACCACCAGATTCACTTTTGACTTGAAGGTAGCGGGTGCGTCATGGGTAGCGATTTCGGGCGAAGTCTTGGCGGCTACCGGAGCGGGGTCGGCCGGAGGCGGAGTCTGGGCGGCCGCAGCGAGGCAGAACAGCACGAGCGGAAATCGGATTTGTCTCATTTGGCCCCAGGTCTGGTCAAATTCTACTCCTTAATGAGGGTGAGAGCAAACCAGGCGCCGGAACCCGCGGGAGGCCGCCCGGCAGGGGGTTCTAGCGCTGGTTGAATTTCAGGATTTTCTTGCGAAGGCGGATGGAGCGGGGGGTTACTTCGACGTACTCGTCGTCGCGGATGAACTCGATGGCCTGCTCGAGGTTCAGTATGCGCGGCGGTACCAAACGGATAGCCTCATCGGCGGTGGAGGCGCGCATGTTGGTGAGCTTCTTTTCCTTGACGATATTGACGTTCAAGTCGGCGTCCCGGGAGTTTTCGCCGACGATCATGCCTTCATAGACTTCGAGGCCGGGCGTAATGAAAATCTCGCCGCGCTCCTGCAGATTGAAAATGGCGTAGCCGGTGCACTTGCCGTTCCGGTCCGCCACCAGCGAGCCGGTGGGGCGGCTGGTGATCTCGCCCTGCCATTCCATGTAGCCCTGGAACAGCGAATTCATGATCGCGGTGCCCTTGGTATCGGTCAGCATTTCGCTGCGCAGTCCGATCAGCCCGCGCGACGGGATGTGAAACTCCAGGCGCACGCGTCCCGAACCGTGATTCACCATCTTGGCCATTTTGCCTTTGCGGCTACCCAGCTTTTCAATGACGACGCCGATAAAAGCCTCGGGGCAATCGATCACCAGCAGCTCGAGCGGCTCATGCAGCTTGCCGTCAACGGTCTTGGTGAGAATCTCGGGCTTGCCCACCATCAGCTCATAGCCTTCGCGGCGCATCATTTCGATCAGGATGGCGAGTTGCAGCTCTCCGCGCCCCATCACCTTGAATGCATCCGGGCCGCCGGCCTCTTCCACCTTGATGGATACGTTGGTGAGCAGCTCCTTATCCAGACGATCGCGCAGATTGCGCGATGTCACATAGGTGCCCTCGCGGCCGGCGAACGGAGACGTGTTGATGGTGAACGTCATCGCGATGGTCGGCTCGTCGATCTGGATGTTCGGCAGCGCGACCGGGGTCTCGGCGCTGGTGACCGTCTCGCCGATGGTGATGCCTTCGACGCCGGCGATGGCCAGAATGTCGCCTGGCCGCCCGATGGTCTCGTCAACGCGCTTCAATCCTTCAAAGGAATACATTTTGGTGATGCGCGTGGTGTGCGAAGAGCCGTCGAGCTTGACGATGGCCACTTCGTCGCCATAACGCAGCACGCCTGAGAACACGCGCCCGATAGCGAGGCGGCCCAGGTAGTCACTGTAGTCGAGATTGGCTACCAGTAATTGCAGAACCGCTTCGGGATCGCCCGACGGCGGCGGGGTGTTGCTGAGAATCGCCTCGAACAGCGGACGCAGATCGGTGGAATCGCCGGCGGGATCCAGTTTGGCGACGCCGGTGCGGGCATTGGTGTAAATCACCGGAAAATCGAGCTGGTCCTCGGTGGCGTCCAAGTCTATGAAAAGGTCGTAGATTTCGTCCAGTACTTCGGGGATGCGGGCATCGGCGCGGTCAATCTTATTGATCACCACGATGGGCGGCAGCTTGGCCTCCAGCGCCTTCATCAGCACGTAGCGGGTTTGCGGCAGCGGACCTTCGCTGGCGTCCACCAGCAGCATGACGCCATCCACTATCTTGAGGGCGCGCTCCACCTCGCCGCCGAAGTCGCTGTGACCGGGGGTGTCTACGATATTGATCTTGACGCCGTGGTAGCGGATGCCGGTATTCTTCGCCAGGATGGTGATGCCGCGCTCGCGCTCCAAGTCATTGGAATCCATGACGCGGTCGGCTACCTGCTCGTTGTCGCGGAAGATGCCGCTCTGCTTGAGCATGGCGTCCACCAGCGTGGTCTTGCCATGGTCGACATGGGCGATTATCGCGATGTTGCGCGTGGCTACGTTTTTCCGAGCCGCATCGCCCGCCAGAATCTCCTGGTTTTGAAGTTCAGTTGACATCCGTAACTCTATGTTCGCACGCTGAGAGGGGCTGGATGAGAGGCCTGCTATCATGACGGTGAATGGCTGACCAGCGGAACCTCCCCACGGTAGTTATCGTGGGGCGTCCAAATGTCGGCAAGTCCACCCTTTTCAACGCGATACTGGGGCAGCGGCGATCCATTGTAGGCGACGAGCCGGGGATCACGCGAGATCGCATCCAAGGCGAAGCGGTATGGTGCGGGCGGCGTTTCGAGCTGATCGACACCGGCGGCATCATTCCCAACGACGCCGAGATGATTCCCACCGAGATTTTAAAGCAGGCCCGCGTGGCGCTGGATCAGGCGGCGCAGATCATCTTTCTGATCGACGGGCGGAGCGAAATCACCAGCATTGACCGGGATCTCGCCCGCATCCTGCGCCAACTGGACAAGCCGGTCTCGCTGGCGGTGAACAAGATCGACACGCTTTCCAACGAAAAGCTGGCGCACGAATTTCATGAGCTGGGGTTCAAGAACTTGTTTCCGGTTTCGGCCGAGCATCGCCAGGGTCTGGACGATCTCCTGGAGCACATCACCGCGGATCTGCCGGTGCAGGAGCCGGTAACCGAGGAGCCGGCGGCGAGGAAGATCAAAGTCGCCATCATCGGGCGTCCGAACGTAGGGAAATCGACGCTGCTGAACGCGCTGGTGGGATCCGAGCGATCCATTGTTTCGGAGGTAGCGGGCACCACCCGCGATGCGGTGGACGAAACGGTGGAGCGCGACGGCGCGGAGTTTGTGTTCGTGGATACGGCGGGCATCCGGCGCAAGGGCAAGACTCATCTGATGGCCGAGAAGCTCAGCGTGGTGATGGCGCGGCGGCATATCCGCATGGCTAACATTGCCCTGCTGGTGATCGATGCCGCGGAAGGTCCGGTTGCGGCCGACGCCACCATCGCCGGTTACGCCCATGAAGAAGGCCGCGGCGTGGTGGTCTGCGTCAACAAGTGGGACACGGCTCCGGACAAGAATCGCCAGAGGTTCACTCAGCGGGTCCGCGATGAGCTGAAGTTTCTGGAGTACGCGCCGGTGGTCTTCATGTCGGCGAAGACCGGCGCGGGCGTGGAGCCGCTGTTTGGGCTGGTTCGGGAGATTTACGAATCGGCGTCGAAGCGCGTGACTACGGGCGAGCTGAACCGGTTTGTCGAGATGCTGAAGTTCGAATCGGACATGAAGGTGTTCTACATCACGCAGGCGTCGGTGCGTCCGCCGACGTTCATCATGTTCACGGACAAGGCGAAGAAAGTGCACTTCTCGCAGGAGCGGTTTCTGGTCAATCAGTTGAGGAAGAGATTCGGGTTTCAGGGCACGCCAATTGTGTTGAAGGCGAAGAGGCGGTAGGCCGTTCTTCTACTTCACCACCACTTTATCTACCGCCTGGTTGTCGTATTCGTCGCTTACGCGGACTGCGATTACGTGCTCGCCGGCGGTCGCATTTTCGATGAGCAAGCGATATTCTTCGAGTGGGGCATCCGATAGTTTTGTGACGGGCTCAATGAGCAGCCAGTCTCCGCCGTCCAGCGAGTATTCCGCTTTTTCGATGTTGCTGCGGGCGTCGCGGGCGGTCCAGCGGACTTCGAGGCGGGCATTCTGGCGGGTCGCGGTCAAGCCTGCAATGGCCGGGGGCGTATTGTCGATGGTGAACGAATCGCTCACCAAGGTGGCCTCCAGCGCCTGACCGGGCGGATTGCTGGCGGCATCCGATGCGGTGACCCGAAGCACATACTCGCCGTCGGGGAATGCGGTGCTGTCCCAGCTTACGAAGCGATCGCGCAGTTTGTCCTTGAGGGGCTTCCAGCCGGATTCATTCAAGCCGCGAATTTCCACTTTGTAAGTGAGCGTGTCGCCGTTTTCGTCCGATGCGGACCAGCGAGCGCCCAGCGAGCCCTTCGCGTAGGTGAGCGTTTGCGATCCCAGGTCGGCGCCGGCCGCGGATGAAGTCCTGCGATGCTGCCCGATCGGCGGCAAGGTGATGCTGGTGGATGGAGCAGCGGCAAATGGATTGGCGGGGAACTTGTAATTGGGGGGCGCGACCTCGATCTCTTCAATCGCCGGGGGCACGTTCTTGGCGAGCCACGCCACTTCGACACTGGTTACCTCAGCCAGCCCGGACAACTCGAGCTTATATTGCAGGAATCGAGCCGGGGGCGAGGCCACGCGGCCGTCCGGACGGAGCGGGGACCAACCGCTCCAATTATTTTGAGGGCGATTCAGGTTGCCGCTGCGCGTCGAAGCCACCACACCCGCGGGGGCGCCCCGAAAGGCCAGCCTGCCCCACCAGGCGAAAGATCCGGCGTCGAAGACTTCGCTCTCGAACGAGCCGGCTTTTACCAGGTCCGGACCGATGCGGTACAAGCGGCCGATGTTGCCGGTGACGGCGTACAAGGAACCCCGCGGCCCCGGCGCGAATCCGGTGATTTGCGTGGGCGAGGCGTCCACCAGCAGGGTGTGCATCACGTCGGAATCCAGACGATAGATACGGCCATGGTTGCCGGTGCCAAGCAAGGGATGGCCGGCGGCGTCAAACGCCAGAGCGTAGACGATGTCCTGGGGATGGGACCAGAGCTTGCGCGGCGCGCCGTCGCGGTCAATCCGATATACCTCGGAGCCGCCGGCGATCGCGTTGGCGGTCGCGAAGGGAGTAAAGCTGGGCGGCGGCGATACGGCCGCCAGGCTGGCTGCGGCTGCATTTCCGGCAGCCGGCGGAGGAGCGATGACGGCCGGCGCGGGCGCATTGAGCACCGGAAGGGCGGCGGTTTTGTTGCCCGACGCAGCGGCGTAGATGTCTCCGCCAGGCCCGACGGTGACGGCGGTGACTTCGCGTTTGGAGGTTTGATAAAGTACAAACCCCTGGCCGGCGGGCGAGACGCGAATCACCAGGCCGCCAGGCTCCGTGCCCACGATCAAGTTGCCGTTCGGATCCACGGCGAGCGAGCGGGCGTGCGCTTCCTCGGTCTTGAACATCACCGAACCTTTGCCATCCGGCGTGACGCGATGAATATCGCCGGGGTCGCCGGTTGCGACGAACAGATCGCCCTGTTGGTTGAAGGCGAGCGCCCAGATGTACTTGGCGTGCGGATCGTAAAAAAGCTCGGGCTTGCCGCCGGCGCCGATTCGATACACTTTGCCGTCCGGATCCGTGGCGGCGTAAACGCGGTCCGAGCGGTCTAACGCGAGCGCATGAATTTCCAGGCCTTGCAATTCGGCCACGGTTCGCGATTTGCCATCCGGGCCGATGGCGAAGAGCTTGGCGAGGCCGCTGCCGGAACCGGCGCCGGCCGTATAGACCGTGCCACTTGAATCCACCACGGCGGCCCAGAGATACGGCGAGGGAGAATCGAAGACTTCCGTCAGCGTGGGGGCCAGCATCAACCGGCCGTCACTGCGCAAGGACAGCTTTCGGGAGGTGCCTTTTTCGAAGTCTGCGTGGTCGCCCTGCTGCCAGAATCTGGTCTCGACGCCGAAGGAAAGCGCCAGTGTAAAGGCGCTTGCACAAAGCCAGCGCGCGGCGGACACGCCGGGAAAGGATATTTGCATGCTCGAGTTATTTCACCGTGATTTTGAGAGAGTAACTGCCGTTCACCACCAGGTCAAAGGGAAGGCTGGCTTGTTGGACCGCCGTTTCCGGAGAGCTGGCGAAATGGCGGCTGGCGCTGCGTCCGGTCTGCATTACGTTCATCA
>JAYTVY010000098.1:0-1571 GCA_043743755.1 Bryobacterales bacterium
GCCGCCGGCGGCCGCTGGATCCGGTTGGGCCAGGCACTCTTGTGCGCGATTTCCGCGCTGGCGGCGGTACTCATCGCGGCGATTCTCTTCCAGGTCTGGAACAGCCCCACGCCCGGCGATATCTCCACGGCCCTCACCCAGCATCCCGACGTCTACACGCTCTCACTGGGGCACATGGGCGATCTCACGCTCGCGTCTTTCGCGTACCTCCGCACGCCGCTGATGGTTGCGGCGCTGGCATTTGTGACCGGCGCGACAGCGTTCCTTTGGCGCAAACCGTTCTTCGCATTCGCGGTGATGATGGTTCTGTTCGTGCATGCCGCGCGACTGGCGCTGGTGGCGTTTGATCCGTATCTGTCTTCCCGCCCCTTGGCCGACGCACTGCTGAAAGCTCCGCCTGGACAGTTGATGGAAGACAACGCCTATTACACGTTCTCCTCGGTCTTCTTTTACACCAATCGCAGCGCGCTGCTGGTGAATGGACGCAAGACGAATCTGGAATACGGTTCCTACGCCCCCGGCGCGGCGGCCGTTTTCATCGACGATGCTCAGTTCCAGCGGCTGTGGGCGCTCCCCAGCCGCTATTATCTGCTGGTGGAAGGCCCTTCGCTTCCACACTATCAATCGCTGGTGGGGCCCGATGCCCTTCCGGTAGTGGCCGCGGCGGGAGGCAAGTTCCTGCTCACCAATCATGCGCGTTCTGATTGACGCAACCTCGCTGTTGCTCAGGAGCGCCGGGATCAAGACCTACACCTGGCATTGGATCCGCAGCCTGCGCCAGCAAGCCGGACCCTCCGATGAGATCGCGACGTTTCCGTTTCTCAACGGGCTGGGCGATCTTCGTCATGACGCGTCGGTGCTCTCAGCAGCGTCCACTCTGCCGCGCCTGGCTCTGCTCTACTTTTTCAACTTGCCTGGGAATCCGACTATCGACTGGGCGGTCCGGGGCGCGGATCTCTTCCATGCGTCCAATCAAGTCCGTAATCCTCCGCGCAAGACGCGCCTTACGGCGACGCTTCACGATCTCACCTGCTGGCTGATGCCCGAGCTGCACACCGCCGGTAACGTCAGCGCCGATCACGCGTTCGCCGAGCAGGTGCTTAAGCGCGCCACCGGCCTGATCGCGGTATCGGAGAACACACGCGCGGATGCCATTCGCCTGCTGGGCATTCCGCCTGAGCGTATCCAGGTGATCTACTCGGGAATCCCCGACGCGTTCTTCGAGGCTAAGCCAGCCAGTTCTCCCAAGCCGTACGTCCTGTACCTCGGCGCTATTGAGCCGCGCAAGAACGTCGACACGCTGCTGGATGCCTGGACTTCCTTCGCGTTGCACGACGAGTTCGATCTGGTGGTCGCGGGCGCGCCCGGTTGGTCCGCCGCGCGTATTCTGGCGCGACTGGAGTCCGGTATTCCCGGCGTGCGCTACCTCGGCTACGTTCCCGAATCCGATCTTCCCGGTCTAACGGCGGGCGCCACTGCATTCGTCTATCCATCGCTCTATGAAGGTTTCGGATTTCCCGTGGCCCAGGCCATGGCCGCGGGGGTGCCGGTGGTAACATCGAACACGTCTT
>JAYTVY010000099.1:0-2857 GCA_043743755.1 Bryobacterales bacterium
GGATTGATCGAACTCGTCATCGCGGAGTATCGGCTTCAGCACGATTCACCGCCGAAGGAGTTGTTCATCCATGCATCTTCCAACTTCGCAGACGAGGAATGGGCCGGTTTCGAAAAGGGCGCAGGAACTGAAACCAAGGTGCTGGGGATTCAGATTTCCGACGCCTATGAAGACCTCAAGCTGTACCGGATGGGAAACTATCCGGTCATTCGTGGTACTGCTCTGCCTCTTGGTGACAGGAGCGCGTATCTCTGGACATCGGGATTTGTACCCCGTTTGGACACATACATGGGGCCGGAGACGCCTAACCCCATCATGGTGAGGGTGCAGCGGGGAGTATGCGATTTACGGGGCGTTCTGTCCGACGTTATGGGACTGACGAAGATTAACTTCAATTCGTGCCTGTTCAATGATCGAATGCCGGTCACAATCCGATTCGCCAATGAGGTCGGGGATGTCCTGATTTCCGCGCCGATGGATGGTGAACCGCGATTGCCCTTCAAGTTTTACATTTAGAAAACGACTGGACCTCCCGCGCGCGGCAATTGGGATGTCATGACACCATGTCATGGCCGGGTGATGCGGCGAGGGAGGCGGATGTGAACGATGCGCGCTTAGGCCAGCGACTTCACCTTGACGGGTCGTCGGCATCCTGTCGAAGGCGCGATCTGGGCGAGTCACGCGCCACTCGGAGAAAGGTGTGGCCGCTTGGCGGCCATCCGAAAGGATTAGGAACGACAAACGCCCTTCTCGTCACTTAACTTCCGGATGGTCGGCTATCCGGAAGTAATCCCCTTCACCCGTCACTCGGATTGCTCTGAGATTAAGTCTCTTCGTTGTTCGGGCGGCTTTCTGCCGACGAATCTGCCGTTGTCTCCCTTCGGCGCGGTGTAGCCAGAGTGTTCAGTCGGACGTTGTTGTGGTGGTTCACGTAGCCTACAACAAACGTCGCGCAGCATTGAGCGCGAGCGGGGCGATTAGCGCCGCTCGGAGCGGTTCTTGATGACATACAGGATGTTTTCCTGCACATCCCGCATTACGCCGTCCGACCATAAGCGCGCGTAGAAGTTCAGAGTGGTGGAGAGCCGGTGACGGCTGGTAAGGTGCAGCGTCACTCGGCCGGGTGCGGCGGGGACGATGCGGTATTCGCCTTCGAGGACGTCGAAATAGGGGCCGCCGACGGTGACATGGTCGTCCAGCGCGCCGGGAGGAATTTGGGCCGGATCGGAATGAATCCCGAACATCAAGCGGTGTTGGGGTTCCCACACCTTTACGGTCTCGATGAATACCACTCCGCGCGCGAAACTCGCGTGGCGCACTCCGCCGACCGCTTCTTCCGACAGGGTCGCTTCGATGGGGGCGGGAAAACCGACGGCCTGGCTCCAGGAGAACTTCTGCTCCCCGCGAGCAATCGGGGGCACGCGCTTGATGTTGTTCCAGACGGTCTCAGGGCTGGCGGCGATCTCAATTTCCGTGTGAACCGCGCGAATTTCCAGCGGAGGCGCGAGCCGCTTCTCGATCGCGCCAGTCAAAAACGGCAGCGCGACGCAGCACAACATCACGGCGGTTCGGCTTTGTCCCGTTTTTCTGGCAATGAGAGCGCCCAGCAACCCGCCCAGGCTGGAGAAAATCAGCGCGGCGGGCAACATCAGCGCCACGCAAATGATTCCTTCCCAGAACAACAACAGTGCCGCGCCCAGCGCCGCCGAAGCCGACGCCCACGGCAGCAGAAGCCAGATTCTGGGACCTCGGCGCCCGCCGCGTTCCGCCACCATTACGCAGATCAGCCCGAGACAGAAGGGAACCAGGGAAATAAAGCCGATCGACATCACCGACACCCAGCTTTGGGCAAACTTGAAGGAGAATGACAGGCGCATGAACAGGCCGTAAAGCAATCCAGCGGCAACCGCGAGCCAGACCGCGTTCTTGCGAGCCACCCGCGCCAGGACGTCAGGCAAGGAAAGCCCGTATATGCCGGTTCACTTCGTCCGGCTGCTCATGCACCACCCAGTGCGTGCCCTCGGGGATGCGCCGGATGGTCAGGTGGGGAACGAACCGATCCAGCCCGTCGAGATTGCCGGGGAGCAGTGCGGTATCCTTCTCGCCCCAGATCACCAGCGTCGGCACGTTCACCATCAGCCGCACCGGATCGATGGCCATGCGATTTTCCGTGGACTCGCCGGGCGCGGGGGGACCCGCCTTCATCGCTCGATAGTAATTCAATCCGCCCGTGAGCGCACCGGGCCGAGACCATGCTTCGATGTATGCCTGTTTGTCTTCTTCGGTGAACGCGCCGGTCTTAAGCCCCTGGCCCATCACCGCTTTCACCAGCGCGGAGCAGTTGTCCGCCGACAGGTGCGCTTCCGCCCGATCGCCGCGAAAGAAAAGCATATACTCGCTGGCCTTTTGTTGGGCGGGATTGTCGCGCAGCTCGCGCGCGAATACGCCCGCGTGCGGAGCGTTGACGATGATCAGCCTTTCCAGGAGCTCGGGATGCGCCATGGCGAATGCCCAGGCCACCACGCCGCCCCAGTCATGCGCCACCAGCACAAACTTCTTCGATCCCAGATGTTCCGCCAGCGCGCGGATGTCCTCCACCAGGACGCTCATCCGATATTGATCAAGTCCCTCGGGCTTGGAGGAAAGATTGTAGCCGCGCATGTCCGGCGCCACCGCGAGATGGTCTTTGCCGAACTCGGCCAGCTGGTTCTTCCAGGCGTACCAGAATTCCGGAAACCCGTGGAGGAACAGAATGAGGGGACCGCTGCCCGAGCGGACATAATGCAACCGTACACCGTTTACCTCGGCGTAGTGGTCTTTGAGCATCGCCGTTATGGATTCACCGGGGGAGTGTCGC
>JAYTVY010000100.1:0-1825 GCA_043743755.1 Bryobacterales bacterium
CAAAGAAAACCGCTCCGCCTGACCAGACGAACGCGGAAAATTTTTATTACATGAAGCAGATGCAGTCCAAGACGCCGATGGTAATCGTGCTCAAGGACGGTGAAACGCTCCAAGGCATCATCGAGTGGTATGACCGCTGCTCCTTGAAATTCAACCGCGAAGGCGCCCCCAACCTCTTGCTCTTCAAAGCCAACATCAAGTACATGTACAAGGCCTAGCGTTACGTCCGGCTTCTCCGTATCCAGCCTTCCACAAACACCACTGCCTGCCGCCACAGCACGTCATCGCCAGTCTCCCCCAAGAACCCCCGCGCCGCCACCGAATACTCCAAAAGCCCATGTTCCACGGGCCAGCAATCTTTTTCGTAAACCCACTGAATCCGAATCAGCTCACGGCCATCGTCGGCGACGTGAAACCGGACCGCGTCCGCCCGCGCATCCGCGGGAAAACATTCACACCGCCCCCGCCCATACCCCGGATTGCAGGCCAGCCGCAGCAGTTCATCGTCCGGACGATGAGCGGCTTCCCCCGCCCTGCACTCGCCCGCGTAGGGGTCCATCAGAGGCAGCCGCGGAGGCACCAGCCACGCGGAATCGCCCAGCATCTCCCCCGGATAAAAATACGGGCACGCCATGCCGGTATCCTAACACTTACACCCCATGAACTCTTCAACTCGTATGGATAGCCTCAAAGCGATTCTCGCGCAAGACCCGCGTCACGGTTTCGCCCGCTACGGACTCGCCATGGAATACGCCAACACCGGCGACCTCGATCAGGCCGTCCTCGAATTCCGCACGCTCCTCGAGCACGATCCGAATTACGCCGCCGCCTATTATCACGGCGGCCACACTCTCGAAAAGCTCGGCCGCATCGACGAAGCCCGCGCGCTTTATGAACAGGGCATCCAGGTCACCACCCGCAGCGGCGACGCCCACACGCGCGCCGAACTGCAAGCCGCTCTCGACATGCTTCCCATATGAAACTCGCTTTAGTCTTCCTTTCCGCTGCCGCTCTCTCCGCCGCCGTCGTATCCGACGTCCGCTTCAAGATCTCCGCCGGCGATTTGTCCAGCGCCGACGCCCTGGCGGACGAGTATTTCCGCGTCCACGGAGCGAATTCCGAATATGCCGCCGCCCTCGCCTGGCTCGCCCGCGGTGCGCTGGTGATGAAGGACACGGATGCCGCTGCCCGCTACGTCGCTCAACTGAAGCCGCTCACCGCGCAGTTGCTTAAATCCACGCCCCCCGAAGACGACGCTTTCCTCGCTTCCGCCGTGGGCTCTTCCATCGAAACCGAAGCGCTGCTGCTCAACGCGCAGGGCCACCGCAGCCAAGCCATCCGCATGCTCGAATCCGAGTTGCCCCGCTGGAAAATGTACACGCTCCAGGCGCGCATCCACAAGACTCTGAACCTGCTCACACTCGAAGGCAAGCCCGCTCCGGAAATGGAAAAGTATCGCGGCCAGCCGGTCCTCTTGTTCCTGTGGGCGCAGTGGTGCGGCGATTGTAAAGCGCAAGCGCCCGTCATCGCGCGCATCAAGGAAAAATACCAGCCGCGCGGCCTCGTGATCGTGGCTCCCACGCGCTACTACGGCGGCGATCTCACACCTGAGCAGGAAGACGCCAAAATCGCCGCGGTCTGGAAGGAATCCTACGCCGGACTCGGCGATACGCCGCGCCCGCTCAGCGACGCAATCATGCTCCGCTACGGCGTTAGCTCCACCCCCACGCTAGTCCTCATAGATCGCCAGGGCATCGTGCGAATGTACCGCCCCTATCGCTTGTCCGACGCCGCGTTAACGCACCAAATCGACTCCACGCTCAAC
>JAYTVY010000101.1:0-4722 GCA_043743755.1 Bryobacterales bacterium
CAGCGGGGCCAGGGGGCCCCGCGCGGACCAGGGGGTCCGCCGTACAACAAAACCACACACACTCACAACAGCCCCTTTGTCGATGGCAGTTGGTTCCGCAGCCGCTTATCCTTCGAGCACGCATACCGCAGCGCCCTGGCGAAGCACTTGAAGATCGCTTCTATCTTGTGGTGGCTTGACCGCCCGTACAAAACCTTGGCGTGCAAATTCGCGCCGGCGTGGTTTACAAACCCCTCGAAGAAATCCTCCACCAGTTCCACCTGAAGGTCCCCCACCAATCGCACCTTCACTCTGTCTTGGTAAACCAAAGCCGGCCGGCCGCCCAGATCCAGCGCGACCACCGCCAGGGTCTCATCCATCGGCAATACGAAATAACCCGCGCGATTGATCCCTTTGCGGTCGCCCAGCGCCTTCGCCACCATCTGTCCAAGCACGATGCCGGTATCTTCCACGGTGTGGTGCTGGTCGACATCCAGGTCGCCGGCAACTGAAAGTTTCAAGTCGAAGCCGCCATGTTTGGCGAACAACTCCAGCATATGGTCCAGAAAACGAATGCCGGTGGAGATTTCGTACCGGCCGCGACCCTCGATTCGCAGCGAGCCGGAGATTTGAGTCTCCTTCGTGTTGCGGTGGATGCTAGCGGATCTCATTGATATTCCCCAATACCCGGATGGCTCCCTCGGAGGCCAGCAGATCCGCCAGCTCGCCGCTGCGCGGGCTGCCCGGGGCCGCAATTCCGATAAACGGGACATTAGCGGCACTGGCGGCGCGGGCATCGTCCACCGTATCGCCGACATACAGCAGCCGTTTGCCGGGACGCATCGCCGACAGTTTCAACAATCCATCGGGAGCGGGTTTTTCGTGAGCAACGTCGTCCGATGACACCAGGACGAATTTTCCCAGCCAGCCTTCGCGCCGCAGCGTTATCTCGGCTTCAAAGGTGCTGCGGCCCGTGAAGATGGCCAGCTCGAAGCGTTCAGCCAGCGCTTCGAGCAATCCGGGCTGCGGAAGCCAGCGCTCGCGGTGAATCAGGCCCTGGTTCAAGAAAAAGTCATTGAAGCGCTCTACAACCGTTCCGTAGTCTGCTTCCACTCCGAGATCGGCGCAGATTTTCCGGGAAAGCAGCCAGTCATTGTTGTAACCGCCCTGGTTCTTATAATCCTGGATCAGCTCGCGAGAGATGGTTTGGTGGGTAAAGAATTCCACCGTGCGGACAATGGTTTCGCGATACGATTCCGAAACGTCCACCAGGACGCCATCCATATCGAAGACCAGCAGTTGATCGCCGCTCACCAGATTCGCTCCAGTTCATCGAGAAAGCGCCGGATCTGCTCGCGCGTGCCCACTGTCACCCGGACGCACCCGGGAATCTCGTAGCTTCGGTCGCGAACCAGGACACCGCGCGCACGCAGCTCATCGCGAATCGGAATCGAGCGTGGGCCGGCGGTGAGGAGTACAAAATTCGCGTTGCTTTCGTAATAAGGAATGTTCAGCTTTTCAAGGCCGACATACAGCATCTCGCGCGCAGCCAGGACCTCGGTGACGTATTTCTGCACGTAGGCCCCATCCCGGACAGCGGCGCGTGCGGCCAGCGCGGCCAGAGCATTCACGCTGTACGGCGACTGGGCTTTGTGCAGAAACTCGACGTTGCCGCTCTGCGAGAACAGACAGCCCACGCGCATGGCGGCCATCCCGTAGACCTTCGAGAATGTGCGGCTGACAAAGAGATTCGGGTAGTCGTTGATCAAGCCGAGCGTCGTCACCCCTGAGAATTCGTAATAAGCTTCGTCAATGAGGACCGCGGCATTTTCGGCCTTTTCAAGGATCCGTTCGATGCCGAAGCGCGTGGTTCCGGTGCCGGTGGGATTGTTAGGATTCGCAATCAGGACCGCGCGCGTAGCAGGCGTTATCGCATCCAGCAGCTCTTCGAGTGGAAATGCGAGCTTCTCCGCGCGGTAGGGAACTTCGCGCACGGCCGCTCCCGCCAGCTCGGCATAAAACCGGTACATGGCATACGACGGGTGCAGCACGATGACTTCATCGCGGTCGTCTATATACGTATTCACTAGTACTTGAATCGCCTCATCCGTTCCGTTGGTGAGGACGAAGTCGTCTGGCTCGACGGCGAAGAAGCCAGCCAGGTCCCGTTTGGCTTCGGTGTACTCGGGATAGATCGAGAGTCCCGCGCTGGTCAGGTGCTCGCGCAGGAACTCGATTACCGCGGGCGATGCGCCGACGGTATTTTCATTGAAGTCCAGCCGCAGCTTTCCGGCGCGGCCGCCGGTGGGCGGCGAATACGGCGCCATGCGCAGCACGGCCTCGCGTGGCTGCGGTACGCCGGGCGGAAGCTCGAGTTTCTTGTCACTCGCCAAGGCGCACCTCCACGGAGCGGGCGTGCGCTTCCAGGCCCTCCGCGCGCGCCAGCGTGGTGACTGCCGGCGCGATGGAACGGAGCGCGGCGGGCGTGAGTTCCTGAACGGAGATCACCTTTACGAAGTCGGCAGTGGACAATCCGCCGCGAATTCGAGCCGCCCCGGATGTTGGCAGAACGTGATTCGGACCCGAGGCGTAATCGCCCGCCGCTTCGGGGCTGCTGGGTCCCAGGAAAATGCTTCCGGCGTGCTGGATCAACGGCAGCAACCCGGCATCGTATAGCGCCAGATGTTCGGGAGCGAGCCGGTTGGATACGTCCGCCGCCTGTTCCAGCGTCTCCACAATAATGACGGCGCTGTTCTTGCGAATAGACTCGCACGCCACCGCAGCCGTGGACAGCGTTTCCAATTGGCGCGCGACTTCGGCGGCCACCTGCTCGGCCAGCGCGCGAGAGGTGGTCAGCAGGATTGAGGACGCGTCCACATCGTGCTCGGCCTGGGCCAGCATGTCGGCTGCGAGGTGTCGCGGGTCGCCGTCCGCTGCGATGATGACGATCTCGGTGGGCCCGGCAACGAAATCAATCCCCACTTCCCCTGCCAGCAGCTTCTTCGCGGCGGAAACGTAAATGTTTCCGGGACCCACAATGCGGTCCACCTTCGGTACGCTTACGGTGCCGAATGCCAGCGCCGCGATCGCCTGAGCGCCGCCCATCCGGAACACGTGGGGAACCTTCAACAATCGGGCCGCGGCGAGGATCTCCAGGCTGGGATGCGGTGACGCGACGCAGATAGTCTTGACGCCCGCCACTTGCGCCGGAATCACGGTCATCAGGACCGTGGAGGGTAGCGGATAACGGCCGGCGGGAATATACGCGCCCATCGATTCGAGTGGACGCACTAACTGACCTAAACGCCGCCCATCGGCAAAAGTGAACGATGTATCCTTCGGCATCTGCAGCCGCGCATATTCAGCGATGTTGGCAGCAGCAGTTTCGAGCGCGGCGCGAAACTCCGGCGAGACTTGACCAGCCGCTGCGTCCATCTCGATGGCCGTCACGCGCACATCGGTTCCGGTGAAGCCGTCGAAATGCCGGGCGTACTCGAGCAGCGCCTCATCGCCCCGGCGGCGGACATCTTCCAGGATCGGCGCCACGACTCCCTCGGCTTCCGCCAGGCGCACGGCTTTCCTCGTGATCAATTCGTGGGCGTCCGAGAGCGGAATAATTCTCAGCATGGTTACATCACGATCTTGTTCAGCGGATACTCGACAATTCCCTGCGCTCCCGCTTCCTTCAAACGCGGGATGAGCGTGCGCACGGTGATCTCGTCGAGAATCGTGTGCACCGCCACCCACTCTTCATCGCTGAGATTCGAAATGGTAGGACGCCTGAGCGCCGGCAGCAGTCCCAGAACCGCGGCAAGCTGTGCGCGCTCCACGTTCATGATTAAGCCCACCTTGCCCAGCGCGTTGATGGCGCCATCCAGCAGCAGCCGGATGTCCTCCAGCTTGCGCCGCTTCCAGGCGTCCGCCCAGGACGTGGTATTGGCGATTAATTGCGTGTTCGATTCCATCACGGTTTCAATAATGCGCAGCTTGTTGGCGCGCAATGACGATCCGGTCTCGGTGACTTCGACGATGGCATCGGCCAGCACGGGCGGCTTCACTTCCGTCGCGCCCCAGCTGAACTCCACTTTGGCCTTTACGCCGTTGGTTTCGAGGTAACGCCGCGTGGCTGCCACCAACTCCGTGGCAATGACCTTGCCTTGCAGATCCTTTACCGAGTGGAACGGAGAATCGTCCGGAACGGCCAGCACCCAGCGAACTTTTCCGAAGCTCTGCTTGGCGTAGATTAGATCGGCCACCGTATGCACTTGCGCTTCGCTCTCCTGCACCCAGTCGCGCCCCGTGAGTCCCGCGTCCAGCACGCCGTCCTCCACGTAGCGAGCCATTTCCTGCGCCCGGATCAGCATACACTCGATCTCTGGATCGTCTATCGAAGGGAAATAAGAGCGGCTGCTGGTGGAAATGTTGAACCCGGCGCGGCGGAACAGATCGATGGTGGCGTTCTCCAGGCTGCCTTTCGGGATGCCGAGCTTCAGTATCCGGCTCACGCGTAGACCTTGGCCGGATCGTACGCGCGTTCTTCCGATTCAAGCCATGCGCCGCTGTCGAGCGTGCGATAGAAGCAGCTTCGGTAGCCGTTATGGCAGACGCCCGGTCCGAGCGCCTCCACCTTAATCAAGACCGCATCTTCGTCGCAATCGGTCGAGATCTGTTTCACAGCCAGGCGATGGCCGGAGGTCTCACCCTTCAGCCACAGCTTGTTGCGCGAGCGGCTGAAGAACGTCG
>JAYTVY010000102.1:0-8119 GCA_043743755.1 Bryobacterales bacterium
CCAAGCGCGCGGCGTGCTGGAGTGGAAGCTAGCGTCGGCGGTACACAACACTATAAGGCGTGTGCGCCACTACCTGATACGCGGTCAGCCAATGGTGCAGATCGGGATATGCCGTGATTTCGAGGTTTGGATTCAGCGGACCCAGGCCATCGACGATCCACGTTGGCGCGGTCTTAACCAACTCACGCCGATTCTCCGCTGCCAGTTCGGGAGCTACCGGCTCCGACGTGGTCAGATGGCGATCGGCCAGCACGCCGGTGAGTGGCTGCGAATCTAAGAACCGGGTTCCGGCGGGCAGGCGCGTATAGACGAACACGTCGGGGCGGTAGCCCCACACCAGCAAGGTGCCGTCGTGAGTGATATGGCCGGCGGCGTCGCGGCTGTCCTGGTTCATGCGAATGTCGGACCAGTTCGGATCGCGGCCCAGCGCGAGTGTGACGTAACGGGGGCCGAAACGGACCAGCGGGATCAGCAGCAACAGCCAAATAATTGCGCGCTTGCGGCCCAAAAGGGTATATCCCCGCGCTGCCAGGATCACGAGAACGGGCAGCAGCTGAAAGTAGTAGCGAGGGAAGAAGCGCCAGCCGGCTGCTACCGCCGCGGCCGACAAAATCAACCACGCCAGCATGCGCCAATTGCGCTCGCGCCAGAATGCATAGGCCGCGGCCACTATGAGGGCGGCATGGAAACCGGCCCAGTTCAAGCTTCGCGTGAATCCGGTCTCCAGAGCGAACGCTTGTCCCGAGTACAGCGCGCCCCACTTCCAGACCTGCTCCCAGTACGCGCGTCCGAACCAGGCCGCCGCGATTATGTTGGGAAGGGCGAAGCCGGCCAGCAGCAGCGGCCAGGACCTTCCGGTAAAAAGCAGGCACGCCGCGAGCACGAAGACGGCTTTGGAGTTCACCAGCAGAGCGATGCCCGCCAGCAGGCCGCTCAGCAGCGGGCGCTTTCGCCAGGCGAGATGGACGGCCGCGAGGTGCGGCAGAATCATCAACAGATCCGGCGCCATGGCCATCACGGCCGACGGGATGCCGAAGGTCAAGAAGAAGCCGAGCAACACGGCTGCGGTGAGGCCCTCTCGCGCGGCCCAGAGATCGCGGGCGAAGCGGGCGATGAGTACGCAGCAGAGAAACACGAAGAGCGCGCCGGCGATTCGCAACGGCACGCCCGCTTGCGCGCCCCACAGCAAATACACCGCGGCGGAAAGCGGCGGCTTGTCGAACCAGATGTCGCGATACAGCGCTTTTCCGAACATCATCTGGATGGCCGCAACCGACGGGTAGGCTTCTTCCACCCACACGATTCCGCTGTGGCAGAGACGCGCGGCCAGCAGTCCGGCGAACAGCAGCGGAAGGACCAGCCGCTTGCGGTGGATTGCGCTGGGAATCAATTCTTGAATATATCTTGAAGAGGGGTCTGTGGAACTTCACTGCAAGCAGGGCGACGCGGGCAAGCGGCTGGATCATTTCCTGCAGGAGCGAATGCCCGATTACAGCCGGTCACGCCTGCAGGAATGGGTGAAGGCTGGCCGCGTGAAGGTGAACGGCGCTGCCCGGAAGCCTTCGCATGTGCTTCACGGCGGCGAGTCGATTGTGGTGGAACCCGCCGAACTGGCTCCGTTGCGCGCCTTCGGAGAAGATCTTCCTCTCGACATTTTGTACGAGGATGAAGCTATTGTTGCGGTGAACAAGCCCGCCGGAATGACGGTGCATGCGGGCGCCGGAGTTCATTCGGGCACGCTAGTAAATGCTCTGGTCCATCGCTTTCGCGCGCTCTCGGAAGTAGCCGGGGACCTGCGGCCTGGAATCGTTCATCGGCTGGACCGTTACACCAGCGGCGTAGTGCTGGTGGCGCGCACGGATGCGGCGCATCGCGCGCTGGCGGCGCAGTTCGCCGGCCGCAAGGTGGAGAAGGTGTACATCGCACTGGTGGAGGGCATCGTGAAAGCCGGTGCGGGAAAGATAGAAACTCCCATTGCTCGCGATCCGGTGCGGCGGATTCGCATGACTACCAGGACGGGCACCGGCCGCTCGGCATCCACGGAGTATCGGGTGGTCCGCCGATTTGCGGCCCACACGCTGCTCGAAGTAAAGATCGGGACCGGCCGGACGCATCAGATCCGCGTGCACTTGTCGAGCATCGGGCACCCGGTGGCTGGCGATAAAGTATACGGCGGCAAGCCGAGCGCGCGCGGGAGATTCTTCTTGCACGCGCGAAGCATCGCGTTCGTGAGTCCGGCGACAGGCGAGAGCATGACTGTAACGGCTCCCTTGCCCCCGGAGTTGGAGGAGTGGCTGGAAAGCCCATCGACCCTATAACGCCGCCCCCTTTTAACGCCACCCGCTCTAACGCCGCCCCCACTTGTAACGCCGCCCCTTTTCCGATCCGCGCGCGTAAGCAAGCGTACGCTATGCCGGCGGGCGTGGAGGAAGCAGCTGTCATTCCGCTTCCTTACGGGCGCGGCTCCGCAAGCGCACCGATCCGACACTAGTGGACTTGGGGAGCCGCGCGCGTAAGCAAGCGTACGCCCCACCCCACATACGTACAACAACCCGCCATCGTCACGCTTCCCTACGGGCGCGGCGCCGCAAGGCGCCAGTTATAATGAAACGAAGCCCTCGAATGAAGACCCTGGCCGTCTCGATATTCGCGCTGTCTGCCTCGTTGCTGGTCGCTCAGGATACGTCGGACAAGAACCGCATTGTTCTGGACGTCACGCGCGTGAACATGTTGTTCACCGTTACGGACAAGAAGGGGCGCTTCATTACCGACCTGACCAAGGACGATTTCGAGATTTTCGAGAATAAGAAGCCGCAGCAGATCCTCGAATTCGCGGCCGAAACGAATCTGCCGCTGCGGCTCGCCGTTCTCATTGATACCAGCAATAGTATTCGCGAGCGGTTTAAGTTCCAGCAGGAAGCGGCCACCGCGTTCATCGACGGTGTGGTCCGTCCGCGGCAGGACAAGGCCATGGTGGTGAGTTTCGACGCCGCCGCGGAGCTGGTAGCGGATCTCACCGACGATACCAACGTGCTTAATAAGGCGGTGATGAACCTGCGGCCGGGCGGCGGCACGGCGTTTTACGACGCGATCTTTTTCGCGTGCCGCGAGCGGCTTATGCTAGACCAGCCGCTGTACAAATTCCGCCGCGCCATGGTGGTGCTGAGCGATGGCGACGATAATCAAAGCCGCTACACGCGCGATCAGGCGCTGGAGATGGCCGAGAAGGCCGATGTAGTGATCTACAGTATCTCCACCAATCGGGGACAGTTGAACGACGGCGACAAGATTTCCAGCACCCGCGGCGCGCAGGAGACTGAAGGCGACAAGATCATGCGGTTCTTCGCGCAGCAGACCGGCGGGCAGTCGTTTTTCCCGTTCAAGGCGCGGGACATGGCGCAGTCCTTCGAGAATATCGCCAATGAACTGCGGCACCAGTACAATCTGTTCTACCGCCCGGAGCCGCTGAGAGCGGACGGCTTGTATCACCCCATCGAGATCCGCGTGAAAGGCCGCAAGGATTTAATAGTGCGCGCGCGCAAGGGCTACTACGCCCCGAAGTTATAATTGAGTTCTCTAACCATGGACGAAAAAGAACGCAACCGTACGCTCACCCTGACGCTGGGCCAGATAGAAAAGCAGTTTGGCAAAGGCTCCATCCTGCGGCTTGGATCGAAAGAAGCCATTGTGCCCGTGGCGGTGATTTCTTCGGGTTCCATCTCTCTAGACTGGGCGCTGGGCGTGGGCGGATTTCCGCGCGGCCGGATCATTGAGATCTTCGGCCCGGAATCTTCCGGCAAAACCACGGTGGCGCTGCAGGTGATCGCCGAAGCGCAGAAGGCCGGCGGAATGGCGGCTTTCATTGACGTGGAGCACGCGCTGGATCCGGCGTACGCGCGCAAGCTGGGCGTGGACGTGGATAATCTGCTGGTATCGCAGCCGGACTACGCCGAGCAGGCGCTGGAGATCACCAATGCGCTGATCAGCTCCGGCTCGATCGACGTGTTGGTGCTGGATTCGGTGGCGGCGCTGGTTCCCAAGTCGGAACTCGACGGCGAAATGGGCGACAGCCACATGGGCCTGCAGGCCCGGCTGATGTCGCAGGCCATGCGCAAGCTGACCGGCACCGTCTCGAAATCCAATACTTGCTTGATCTTCATCAACCAGATCCGCGAAAAGATCGGCGTGATGTTCGGCAATCCCGAAACCACCACCGGTGGCAGGGCGTTGAAGTTTTATTCTTCGGTGCGCGCTGACATTCGCCGCATCGCCGCCATCAAGGACGGCGAAGTTGTGGTGGGCAACCGGACAAAGGTGAAAGTGGTGAAGAACAAGGTGGCCGCGCCGTTTCGGGAGGCCGAGTTCGACATCATTTACGGCGAGGGTATCTCGCGCGAGGGCGATTTGATCGATCTGGGCGTGGCGCAGAATATCGTTGAGAAGAGCGGGTCCTGGTACAGCTACAAGAGCGAGCGCATCGGTCAGGGCCGCGAGAACGCCAGGCAGTTCCTGCGCGATAACCCGGATATTCGCCAGACCATCGACACCGAATTGAGAAAAGCGCTAGGCCTGGTAAAAAAGGATATCGAGCCCGCGGCTCCCGTGCCCGCCGCAATTGTGGATCCCCCCAAGCCCGCCGCGACCGGCGCCCGCACTCGCGCCTGACGCGCGCGCAGCAGCTGTCCTCACGCTTCCCCGTTCGCGGCGTTACTTACTCACGCCGCAACGCACTCACTGGATCCAGCCGCGCAGCGCGCAGCGCAGGAGCTAATGACGCAACCAATCCTACTCCCAGCACCAACACCGGCACTCCCACGAACGTCACCGGATCGGTAGCCGTCACGCCATACAGCAAAGTCGACAGCAAGCGAGTGAGTGCCCAGGCTCCGCCCATTCCGATTAACACCCCGGCGCCGACCATTACCGCGCCCTGTCGCAAGACCATGCGCGCCACGTCCGCCGATTTTGCTCCGAGCGCCATTCTGATTCCGATCTCGGACGTCCGCTGCGCCACTACGAACGAAATCAGGCCGTAGATTCCGAGCGCGGCCAGCGTCATCGCGAGGAACGCGAAAGCGCCCAATAGCAATGTCGAGACGCGCTCGCGCCAGAGCTTGTCGGCGACGATCTGATCCATCCGATCAAATTTCGACAGAGCGACGTTCCGGTCCATTGACCACGTCTCGTGCCGGATGGCGCGATCCAGCGCCCCGGAGTCGCCGCGAGAGCGCACCACTAGCGTCATGTAGTCCATGCCCGCGGCCAGCTCGGGCGAGTAGGGCAAGTGCATTTCGTTGTCGGACGGGGCGGTCCAGTCGCTCTGTTTCACGTCGCGCGCGATTCCGATTACGGTTCTCCAGCGCGAGTCCAGCTTGAGACGGTTCCCGAGCGATGCGCCGGCTTTGGCCAG
This sequence comes from Bryobacterales bacterium, assembly GCA_043743755.1. Taxonomy (GTDB): domain Bacteria; phylum Acidobacteriota; class Terriglobia; order Bryobacterales; family Bryobacteraceae; genus JALYHQ01. The sequence continues at coordinate 5,411 of JAYTVY010000102.1, forward strand.
CGTTTGATTCACAATCACCACCGGTCCGGTCTCATCGGCCCGAAAATCGCGGCCGGCCAGAAGCGGAATCCGCATGGTTTCGAAATATCGGGGACGCACCACGCGGTAGACCGCTCGCGCTTGTTGACCCGGCGGAGGCGTTGGCCGCCCTGCGATCTCGATGCTCAGACGCCACTGGTCGCCGTTAAGCGGCAGATGATTGATCGCGCTAACCGATTCGATTTCGGGCAGACGTCCTATTCGAGTCAGCAATCCCTCGAAGAATGCATACCGCTGCGGCCCTCCTGCCGCCACTTGTAGCGTCATCACGTGGGCGGTTTGAAAGCCAGGGTCCACCGCTTGCAAGCGTCCCAGCGAGCGGATCATGAGTCCGGCGGCAATAACCAGCATCACCGCCAGCGCGACTTCGGCGGTGACCATGAAGCGGCGCACGCCTTGACGTCCGCGATCTTCGGTTGCGCTTCTGCCGCTGGCTTGCAGAGCGGGGAGCAACTCGGATCGCAGCCCGTAGAGCGCGGGAACGAGTCCGGCGATAATTCCTGCCGCGCAGGAGGCCGCCAATGCGAACCAAAACACCGCCGCGTCGGCGTGAACATCCTGCTGGCGCGGCAGGCTGGCGGGCGGAAGTTGCGCCAGCAAGAATCGAACTCCCCCCACCGCCAGCAGCACGCCCGCCGCGCCGCCCACCAGGGATACCAGCAGCGATTCCAGCAGCGACTGGCGGATCAGGCGCGAGCGTGTGGATCCCAGGGCCAGACGCACGGCGGTTTCCTTGCGGCGTCCGCTCGCGCGCACCAGCGTTAGACCGGCGACGTTCGCGCACGCGATCAGCAGCACCAGTCCGGCGGTAGCCAGCAGCACCAGCAGGGTAGGCCGTATGTTGCCGGTCACCTTCTCCTGCAGCGGCACGACAGTGGCCGTGACACCGGTGTTGCTATCGGGATATTGAGCCGCCAAACGGGAGCAGATCACGTCGATCTCACTCTGCGCCTGGGGCAGCCCGACGCCGGGCTTCAGCCGTCCGAAGATACGCAGTGATCGTCCGCCGCGATCCGTCAGGCGAGCGCTCAGGTCCAGAGGCCGCCACAGCTCGGCGCCGGTCGCCCAGAACGGCGGGAATTGAAACCCGGACGGCATCACGCCTGCGATAGTGAAACTCTCGCCGTTAAGCGCGATCTGCTGGCCCACCACCTTCGGGTCGCGGGAGAAGCGGCGCTGCCATAGCTTATCGCTCAGCAGGACTATGCGACTCCTATCTTCGCCGGGAAGAAACCCGCGGCCCAGGCGCGGGCTCACTCCGAGCAGAGGAAACAGATCGGGGCTAACCTGGACGCCCTCCAGCTTCTCTGGCTCCCCACGATCTGTCAGCGTGGCGCCCCACATCTGGGCAGCGCCGACGGCATCGAACGAGCGCGATTGCGATCTCCAATCGAGATAGTCTGCCGGAGATACGGGCGAGGTGCCGGAGTGCAGAATTACCACCAGCCGCTCGGGCTGGGTGTAAGCCAACGGCCGCAGAAGCACTCCGTTGACCACGCTAAAAACCGCGGTGTTTGCGCCGATTCCGAGCGCCAGGGCGAGAGCCGCCAACAGGCAGAAGAGCGGGGTCCGGGCGAGGGAGCGGGTTCCTTGACGCAGATCTTGCCACAGCATATCCATGCGAGTTGGACTCTTGCTTGGTGGAGCAGGTTAGTAATGACCCCGCCCACACGAAATCTTGTTGAGAGCATCCCCTCTCTCGCCACACCAATCAGAGTGAGCGAAACAATGGTTATGGATACGGCGACGCGGCAGAAGGCGATTGACGCGGCCCTCTCGCAGATGGACAAGCAGTTTGGAAGGGGAGCGGTGCAACGGCTGGGCTCGCGAAATGTGCTGCCGGTTTCCGTCATCTCCAGCGGATCCATTTCCATAGACACGGCGCTAGGCGTGGGCGGGTTCCCGCGCGGGCGCGTGGTGGAGATTTTTGGGCCGGAATCCTCGGGGAAGACTACGCTCGCGCTGCATGTCATCGCCGAAGCGCAAAAGGCCGGTGGAGCGGTGGCCTTTATCGATGCCGAACACGCGCTGGACCCGGCGTATGCCCGCAAACTGGGCGTGGATGTGGACAACTTGATCGTCTCCCAGCCCGATTACGGCGAGCAGGCACTGGAGATAACTGGCGCGCTGATCGGCTCCGGCGGGATCGACGTGGCGGTAGTGGATTCGGTGGCGGCGCTGGTTCCCAAGGCCGAGCTCGACGGCGAAATGGGGGACAGCCACATGGGGCTGCATGCCCGGCTGATGTCGCAAGCCTTGCGCAAACTCACGGGAACCGTGGCGCGGACCAATACGCTGCTGATCTTCATCAATCAGATTCGCGAGAAGATCGGGGTGGTATTCGGCAACCCCGAAACCACCACGGGAGGACGGGCTCTGAAGTTCTACTCTTCCATCCGGGCCGAGGTGCGCCGGGCCGCGGCCATCAAGGACGGTGATAAAGTGATCGGGAACCGCACCAAGGTCAAGATCGTCAAGAACAAGCTGCCGCTGGCACCCCAGATCCAGCAGGTCCGACTCGCGCGAGATCCCTTCTCCATAGAGAATGTCCACTTCGGCGTCGCGGAAGGGAGCCGCTACCTTGTTCTTGACGATCTTGACCTTGGTGCGGTTCCCGATCACTTTATCACCGTCCTTGATGGCCGCACCGGCATTCGGTGAACCCCGAGA
>JAYTVY010000103.1:0-1748 GCA_043743755.1 Bryobacterales bacterium
GGCAGCCAGCGCGTCAGCTCCATCGTTTACCAAAAAGCGCAAGAACTCATGCGCAACGGAGCAATCGGCCAGCTGAACATGGTGGAAGCCTGGTGGGACCGCAACTCCGCAATCGGCGCATGGCAGTATTCCATTCCTCCCGACGCGACGCCGGAGAATATCGAATGGGACCGCTTCCTCGGCCGCGCTCCCAAGGTTCCCTTCGAGCCGGTCCGTCTGTTCCGTTGGCGGAATTATCGCGATTATGGAACCGGCGTCGCCGGCGACTTGTTCGTGCACCTGTTCTCCGGCATGCACTTCGTCACCGGCGCCATCGGACCCACGCGAGTTTACGCCACCGGCGGACTGCGTTTCTGGAAGGACGGCCGCGACGTACCGGACGTGATGCTGGGCTTGTACGATTATCCGGCCACCGCCACCACCACCGCGTTCAACGTCGCCCTGCGCGTCAATTTCGTCAACGGCGCCAGCGAAAATTCCGGCTTCCGCTTTATCGGCAGCGAGGGCATCCTTACCATCGACCACGGAGTCACCGTCTCAAAGACTCCCCGCGAGTCCGAGCCCGGCTATACCATTGACACGTTCCCCCGCGCTACTCAAGAACAGTTCCTTAAGGACTATCGCGAGAAATACCCGCAGACGCGTCCCAACGCCGATTCCATTCGCGCCCAATCCGAGGAAAAATATCTCCCGCCCGATCGCTACAGCGACCACCGCGACCATCACCGCAATTTCCTCGCCGCCGTTCGCAGCCGGAAGCCCGTAATCGAGGATTCGGTCTTCGGATTCCGCGCCGCCGGTCCCGCCCTGCTGTCCAATCTCAGTTACTTCGAGCAGCGCGTCTGCGAATGGAACCCTGAAACTATGACGCTGAAGAGCTGACCCAGGACGGATCCGGCGCGCGCACGATGCGGTCCATCTCGCCGTAGTCGAGCCAGTTCACCTGGCAGAATTCGCAGTCGTCAACGATTATGTTTCCCGCCCCGCCATAGGCGTGCGTATCCATGGCGCCCCCGCAGTGGGGACAGTTGATGTGGCGCTGGAGCCCATTCCAGTCGGGAGCCGAGCCGGGTTCCAGACCGGGCTCGCGCCGCGCTCGAAGATCGCGGATGATCGCTAAAAACCGCGCCATGAGGATCAGCATCCCGCGGCACCGCTCGCAGTAGAGAATCCGATGGCTGGCGAGCGTAGCTTCTACCAGCGGGATTGCGCATATCGGGCAAGGATCCGAGCTGGATACCCCCAGCACGCGAACACCGTCCGCATTCGCATCCGGAAAATGCAGACTCCCACAATAATCGCAGATAAGGTATTCCTTATCCGGATCCAGCCGCATCGCCGCACCACATCCCGGACACATCATCACCCACATATCGGCCAAGATGCAGTCCAGCTGTACGGCGGGGCCCCTGGGCGTATCTCACACCAGCTTTCTCAGTACCCCGGCCAATCCCCCTCTTCTGCCCACTGTCACTCCTCGCAAACCCAACCACCCCGCCATTCCCCTTAACTCCTTTCCCAGCGCCGCCGCCACCTCGGCGGCGTCTTGGCCCGCCTCCAGATATGCCCCCAGCACCAGCAATCGTCCCCGCGCCCGGTCCGCCTTCAAATCCGCCCGCGCCACCAGCTTGTCCCCCAGCAGAAACGGCAGCACGTAGCACCCCCATTTGCGCTTCTCCGCGGGCACAAAAATCTCAAAACGAAAATCAAACCCGAACAGCCGCGCCGTACGCTTGCGGTACCACACC
>JAYTVY010000104.1:0-2649 GCA_043743755.1 Bryobacterales bacterium
GTCCGCGCTCCCGCCGTAAATACTGGGAACCTTGCCACCCATCGGCCGCAGGTAAGTCGACAGCTGGCCGCGATGATGCACCATGTGCACGGTCAGAAAATTCAGGTACATCACGCCCGGCATATTGAACACACCGAAAAAACTAATCGGCTTGGCCAGCTGATCGCCAGCCACCGTCTTCAGCTTCGCGGCGCTGGCGGCGTAGTGCTTATCGTACCAGGCGGCCAAGTCGGCGGACGACTTGATCTCGGCCGGCATTCCTTTGTCTCCGCCTTGATCAAAGGCGCCGGACACGATGGAATCCAGAAACCACACGTCGGCGGACGCGAGATGCCATCCGAGTTCCATGGCGGTCTTCGCTTTGGGGTCCGGACGATAATCCTGGTTAGTGCCCGGGATCGCCGCGAGCACGCGGCTGGTGGTCTTCTGTTCGTTCTCGATTTGACTCAAGAAAACTTGTGAGAGGAAAGCAGCTTGTTCAGGTTGAAGATTCATAAAACGCTCCTCGTCCAGTATACGAATCGCGGGGCCTGCCGCGCTACGCGCCCGCCGTTAAGTTACAATCACGAAATCAGTGAACGGCAGCCCCCATTCGCGGCCCGTGGACGATGTCTCCAAGGCTGCTCTGGAGCTCGAAGGCGAGGCACGCAAGCGCTATCTGGATGAACATTGCCCGGACCCGGGGTTCCGGCAAGAAGTGGAGCGTACGCTGGCCGCGACCCCCCGGCTGGAGCCGGGCAGCCGCCTGGGACACTACGAGATCCGGGCCAAGATCGGCTCCGGCGGGATGGGCTGGGTATACGAGGCTCGCGATACCCGGCTGCAGCGCACGGTAGCGATCAAGGTGCTGCCGCCGGCGGCCGCCTCCGGTGAGGATCCCGCGAACCGGCTGGCCCGCGAAGCTCAAGCGGCATCCGCGCTGAACCATCCCAACATCGTCACGGTGTTCGAGATTGGCGAACAGAACGGGGTTGAGTTCATTGTCATGGAGCGCGTGACCGGCCAAACTCTGCGGGAGCTGATCGGAACCAGAGGCATTGCAACGCGGGAAGTAGTGGAGATCGGGGAACAGATCGCCGACGCGCTGGCGGCGGCCCATGAGGCCGGCATCGTCCACCGGGACCTGAAGCCGGGTAACGTCATGGTGTCCGAGCGGGGGCAAGTGAAGGTACTGGACTTCGGCCTGGCGAAACGCATGGCCACGGCCGACAGCGTCCGGCCGGACTCGAATCCCACCATGACTATCGCGGCGCCGGGCCAAGTGTTTGGGACCATCGCGTACATGTCTCCCGAGCAGGCCGAAGGCAAGGAAGTGGACCCGCGCTCCGACATATTCGCGTTCGGCTCGGTGCTGTATGAAATGGTCACGGGACGGCGGGCATTCCAGGAAGACGGAGCCCTGCGCACACTGGCGGCGGTGGTGAATAAGGAGCCGCCGGCGCTCCGCGAGGCTGCGCCGGGAGCGCCCCGGCGCATGCATCAGATCATCGAGAAATGTCTGCGGAAAAAGCGCACTGAGCGCTGGCAGAACATGACCGATGTCAAGCTGCTGCTGCGGGACACACTGATCGAGGCGGCGGAAGAGACGGCCGACACTCGCCCGGCGGCCCGCGGAAAGCGCTGGCCGGCACTCGTAATCGCCTCGCTGGCGGGAGCGGCGATCACGGCCGGTATGTGCTGGCTCGCGTGGCGGCCCGTGGCGGAAAACGGACGCGCTCCCCTGCTGCGGCAGGTGACCACCGATGCGGGACTCAGCGCTTTTCCGTCGCTATCGCGGGACGGAAGCTTGCTCGCGTTTGCGTCCGACCGCGGCAAGGACGGCAATCTGGACATCTGGATCCAGCAAATCGGCGGCCGGGATCCCATTCAGTTGACCCATGAAAAAGACGCCGATGACAGCGACCCGGCCCTCTCGCCCGATGGAACCCGGGTCGCGTTCCGGTCCGAGCGGGCGGGGGGTGGAATCTATGTAGTTCCCGCACTGGGGGGCGAACCGGTCCTGCTAGCCAATCTGGGGCGGAATCCGCGATTCTCCCCCGACGGCCGTCTGGTCGCATATTGGACCGGACGGGAGTCGGGAGGGTATCTGGCAGGGTCGGCTCGCGTTTTTGTCGTGGAAGCCGGTGGCGGCCCGCCCAGGCAAGTAGGTACCGGAATGGCGGCCGCGTTGTATCCGGTGTGGTCGCCTAAAGGCGATTCGCTGCTGGTGCTTGGCCGGCGCGATGCCGACGTTCCTCTCGCTGGCAGCTTGGACTGGTGGGTGCTCCCGCTTGAATCCGGCCAGGCCCGCGCCACCGCGGCTTTGAGCCGGTTCAAATCGCAAGGACTGGGGAGTGTTGCGTGGCAGCCGAACATTGTTCCGCTGGAGTGGCGCGAAGACGGAGGGAGCCGCGTCCTGTTTGCGGCTTTGCTCGGCGATGCCAGCAATTTGTGGGAGATCGGGCTGGGCTCTCGCGGATCGGTGGACGGGCCCGCGAAGCGGATTACGGCGGGGCCCGGATATCAGATGCAGCCCGCGGTGGCTTCCGCCAGCAAGAGCGGCCGCATGGCCTTTGCCAACCTCGGTTACAACTTCGACGTCTGGGCGTCGGAGGTGGACGCCGATCGCGGCCTCGTGCGCGGCGCTCCGAAGAAAGTCACTGAAGGAGA
>JAYTVY010000105.1:0-5645 GCA_043743755.1 Bryobacterales bacterium
TCAACCGTTTGCGATAAGCCTTCACAATCGCGGCTGAATGCCCTCCGGTGAACTTTGGGTCGCTTTCCAACGACCTGTACACTTCGTCCCGGAAGAGGACTTCCATTCAATTTTGATCCTACACCTGTTTTGACATACAGTCAATCACGGATTCACGGATAGCGTGAAGTTATGACTACTAACGTCGGGCCGCAACCCGCAAAAACGAACCCAACTCCCCCCGATCCCCACCCAAAAAAATATATCTTCCCTTTCTTTCCCACACCTTACCCCCACCCCGCCCCATAAATCTCCCCACCTCCCCTTATTCTGGTACCGAAGAGCAGGGGCTCTCCCTTGTCGGACCCCCTGTTACCGCATCGCCCGGAAGCACTCGAGCAACCCTGGGGGACGGTCAGCGACAAGGTTCGGCTGCCAATCTCGTGGCAGTGGCCCGCCACCGGGCTTGCTAATACGGGTGCGCATGGAGGCCTCCAAAATTTGGAATCCGCCCGCTCTTTGACAACCAATCAGCTCAGCCCGCGAACACGCGTTCCATCCAAGGCCGCACAATACCCCCGGCCTTGGAAGGAAAGCGGTGCGCTCCAGGAATCAGATGAAACTCGACGTCCCCCGCGCGCGTGCGCAGACGGTCGGGAAACTTCGTCACCAGCTCATTCGGATAAAACTCATCCTGATCCCGCGAGATGTGCAGGAGAGCTGCGTCCACTCGCTCATACTTCGGATCTTCCCAGTCTCGTGGCACGCCTCCGCAAAATCCGAGCACCCCCGCCGCCTCATCCGGATGCGTCGCGATAAATCGATAATTCAAACCCACCGGTTGCGAGAATCCCATCAGCAAACAGCGCGAAGCCGTAACCTGAAACCGGTCGCGCAACTCCGCCAGCGTAGCCCGCACCATGTCGTGATGCAGCTGCACCGTGGATTCCCAGTGATCGCGAATGCCCCAGTTGTACGCCGCCGCCGCATCGGCTGACGGACCGCCCGCGTAATGTTGATTGGGCGCCTGGATCGCCGCCACAATGTGCTCCACTCCGATCAGTGGAACCGTCAGCCGCAGCATCGTTTCCGGATTTGATCCGTACCCATGCAGCGCCACCACCAGCACCGTCTTCTCTGAAATTTTCGCGGGCGCGTGCACCAGATAGCGGCACTCCAGCCGGGCCGGAAACGTATGCTGTTCGAAACCGTTCACATCCATGGGATCTCCTAATATAATGTAGTCAACATCCCCGCATGCCATTCGATAGAGAAGAAGCCCTGGCCCGAGTTGGTGGCGACCCTCAACTCCTCGCCGAGATCGCAGCCCTGTTCCTGAAAGACCTTCCTCGCGGCCTGGGCGACCTCCGTCAGGCTGTCGCCGCAAGCGACACCGCCGCCATCGAGCGCCACGCCCATGCCCTCAAGGGAGCTGTCTCCAACTTCGGCGCTCACGAAGCCACCGCGGCCGCGCAAGAGCTCGAAGTCCAAGCCCGCTCGGGCTCTGTCGGCTCTCTCGCAAAACTCGAACACGCTCTAGACATTCTCCGTCCCGAACTGGAATCCCTTCATGGGGCAGGTTAGCAACCTGCGCGCCGATTTCAAAATCGGTGCTTAGGCCGTCTGCTATAGTGTGAAAGTCTGCTCCTCTATGACGCCCACCTCAGTAACAGAAATCGTTTGTGCTCACAGCCCCGACTCCGATGACGCCTTCATGTTCTACGGTCTCGCAACCAAGAAAATCCGTTCCCGCATCATCGGATTCCGGCATGTCCTCGACGACATCGAAACCCTGAATCGCAAAGCTCTCGAAGGCGCCTACGAGCTCACCGCCATCTCCTACCACGCCTATCCCTACGTCGCCGACAATTACGTGCTCATGAGCAGCGGCTCCAGCGTCGGCGATGGCTACGGCCCCACTCTGGTCAGCGCGCATCCGCTTGCCCCTGAGGAGCTGAAAGGAAAAAAAGTCGCCGTCCCCGGCACCATGACCACGGCGTACCTCGCCCTCAAGCTTTTCGAGCCTGATTTCGAGGCCGTGGTTGTTCCCTTCGACAAGATCATGGACCTTGTGAGCGAAGGCGCGGTGGATGCCGGCTTGGTGATTCACGAAGGCCAACTCACGTATTCCAAGAGCGGCTTGCATAACGTGCTGGACCTCGGCCGCTGGTGGAAAAAAACTTACGATCTCCCGCTCCCGCTGGGAGCCAATGCGCTTCTGCGATCTCTGCCCGAAGACGTCAAGAGCGAATGCAGCCGCATGATGCGCGAGAGTATTCAATACGCGCTCGACAATCGCGAGCAGTCGCTGGAATATGCGCTGCAGTTTGCCCGCGACATGGATCCCCGCCTGGCTGAAAAGTTCGTCGGCATGTACGTCAACCATTACACGGTGGACTGCGGCGAGCTGGTCCCCAAGGCCGCCCAGAAGCTGCTCGATCTCGGATACGAAGCTGGTTTGATCTCTAAGAAGGTGACGGTTGAGTTTGTGCGGTAGCTTTCGAATCGCGCTGACCGCCTCGTTTGCGCTAGTCGCTTTCGCGGCGGATAGCGACGTAAAACTGCGGGTTAGAGGCGTCCGCGACCTCGCCAAGGCCGGCTCGTCCTCCATCCCAAAGATCGAACCATACCTCTCCGATGCGGACCTCGATGTGCGCATTGAAGCGGTGAAAGCGATCGTCGATCTGGACACTCAGTACAGTCTCGATCCGCTCATCAAGGCCACCTCCGACAGCGAATCCGAAATCCAAATCCGCGCTACCGCCGGTCTAGTGAATTTCTATCTCCCCGGCTACGTCAAAACCGGCAGAACCGCGCCTCTGAGACGCGCCGGTACTGCCGTGAAGAGCCGTTTCACGGATACCAACAATCAGGTGATTGACGCCTTCATCCAGGCGCGTCCGGAAGTGATCCAAGCGCTCGGCCGTCTCGTGCGCGGTGGCGCCGGCATGGAATCCCGCGCCCACGCCGCCCGCGCCGTGGGAATTCTGCGTGGCCAGGCCGCTGTACCCGATCTCATCGCCGCCGCGCGATCCAAGGACTCCGACGTCATCTATGAATCGCTCATCGCACTCCAGAAAATCAACGACCCGTCCGCCGGACCCGCTCTTGAGTTTCTGCTCCGCGATTTGAACGAAAAGGTGCAACTCGCCGCCATTGAAACCGTTGGCCTGTTGCATGACCAGACCGCCCTCAACGCGTTGCGCGACGTCTTGGATCGCAGCAAGAGCCCCCGCATAAAGCACGCCGCGCTAGTGTCCATGGCCATGCTGCCTGATCCTGAGCTGCATCCCGTCTACATGGGCTACCTCATTAGCAAGGACGACGACCTGCGCGATGCGGCCGTCGAGGGCTTGGCCCGTCTCAAGAACCCTGCCGACCTCCCGCGCATCCAGCAAGGCTGGGAAGACGAAAAAAAGACCGGCCCTCGCCTCGCCATGGCGTTCGCATTGGTCTACCTCGGCAAGTTCGACAATACCGATTTTTCCCCGCTGCGCTATATCGTGAATCAGCTAAACTCCGCTGGCTATCGCGATACTGCCCGCGCTTATCTAATCGAGTTGGCGCACGACCAGTCCGTGCGCACTTCGCTCTATCCATCCTTGAGCCAGGGTCTCGCCAGCAAGGATGAAAAGACCGGCCTGTCCCAGGTCCTCTCTTCCGCCGGCGGCCCCGACAGCGTCTCCTACCTCGAAGAGCTCTCCCAAGACCCCGACAAAGATGTAGCCCAGGAAGGTCTGCGGGCCCTCCGCACACTCCGCACCCGCCTCCCCTAGTCCAGCGCGGCCCTCAACGCCGGATACAGCCCCCGATATACCGCATACCCGGCCTCATACACCCCCGCATTTGCCCCCGGCCGCACCACCTCAACCACCCGAATCGCCACCCCGCACAACTCCGCCACCGACGAATACTCCCCCGCCAGCGCCAACAACGCCGCCCCGTACGCCGACCCCTCCTGCGTCTCCAGCGTCACCACTGGCTTGCCAAACACATCCGCGAATATCCTGCGCCACACGGCGCTCCTCGCGCCCCCGCCCGACAACCGCACGGATTCCACCGCGACGCCCAGTCCCTCAATCAGCGCCAGTCCATCCTTCTGGCTATAGCAGACCCCCTCTAGCAGCGCGCGAATCAAATCGGCTCGCGTATGCCGCGCCGTCAATCCGATCCACCCACCGCGAGCATTCGCATCCAGGTGCGGCGTGCGCTCGCCCATCAAATATGGCAGCCAGTACAGCCCTTGCGATCCCGCCTCCGCGCCCGCGGCCTCCGCAGTAAGCGCATCATAGTCGGCGCCAGGCGCGAGCTGATTCCGGAACCACTGCAGGCTGAGCCCCGCGCCCTGCGTCACTCCCATCACGTGCCACGCCCCAGGCACTGCGTGGCAAAACGTGTGAACGCGGCCCGCCGGATCATACGCCGGCCTCTCCAGCTGTGCGAACACTACGCCCGATGTCCCCATCGTGCACGACACCACGCCCGGCTTCACGATCCCATTGCCGATCGCGCTGGCCGCCTGATCCCCGGCCCCGGCCACCACTGGCGTACCCGCTTGCAGCCCCGTAACGCGCGCCGCTGCCTCGCTTACGCGCCCCGCCACTTCGCTGGATTCATACACCTGTGGCAGGATGCTCGCGTTTAGCCCCAGACGCCCAATCAGTTCCTTAGACCAGCGCCGGTTCACCACATCGAACATCGCCGTGCCCGAGGCGTCCGACACATCGCTCGCGAATTCGCCGGTGAGCTGGAAGCGAACGTAATCCTTCGGCAACAGCACCTTGCGGATACGCTCGAAATTCCTTGGCTCATGCTCGCGAACCCACAGCAGCTTGGGCAGCGTGAAGCCCGTGAGCACCGGGTTAGCCGTGTGCGCCACTACGAACTCCCGCCCCACGGATTCATTGATCGCGTCCACTTGCGCCTGGCTGCGCTGATCGCACCAGATCAATGCCGGCCGGATTACCTCGTTACCGGAATCGAGCGCCACCAGCCCATGCATCTGACCTGAAAGCCCAATCCCGTGCACGTCGCTTCCGGTGGCCCCCGCTGCTCCCAGCACGCCGCGAATGGCTTGCTGCCCGGCGCTCCACCAGTCCTCCGGACGCTGCTCCGCCCATAGCGGCCGTTCCATGCGCATGTCCTCGTGGGGCGCGGTGAAGCTATTTTGAACGCGGCCCTCGCGGTTTATCAGGATGGCTCGCGTGCCGCCGGTACCCGTGTCGATTCCGAGCCAGTAGCCCTTCACCAAACGCCGCCTCCACCCAGCCACGCCGCGCCGAACAGACCAGCCTCGTTCCCCAGCGTCGCTTTCTCGATGCGCGTGTCTGAGTGGGAGAAGGTCAAGGATCGCCGCTTCAGCACCTCGAACATCGACGGCGCAAACAGGTCCCACGCCGCCAGCACGCCCCCGCTCAGCAGATACAAGGGAAAGTTGAAAATGTTCACCAGATTCGCCAGCCCCATGCCCAGCGCCTCGCCCATGGCATGAAAAACACGATGGGCTTTTTCATTGCCCGCCATCGCCAGCTCGTAAACCTGGTGCGCCGTCAGATCGTCGCCTAGTTGCAGCATGCGCGCCATGGTTGTGATGGCCAGCGCCGAGGCGTGCTTCTCCAGGCATCCATGATTCCCGCACCCGCACGGAGTGCCGTTGGGAACCACCG
>JAYTVY010000106.1:0-3312 GCA_043743755.1 Bryobacterales bacterium
TATCGCCGGGCGGCCGCGCGCATGAAAGAGTGGAAGGTTCCGCTGGACCAGATAGAGGCGATTCTGGGGACGCAGACGGAACGGGAAGCGCATCCGCAATCGCTGGCGCACGTCGCCGAGCCCACCGCGGTGGCATCGGCACTGGTGTTTTCGCACGGGATGCGCCTGGCCGGGCGCGAAGATCTGGTGGACTCCATGTACCAACTGGGATACAGGTTCGGAAGCCTGATCTATGCGTTGGATGCGTATGAAGATCGCGAACGCGACGCGCGATCCGGCAATTTCAATCCGCTGCACGCCTTTCCGGGCATTTCCGGACGCGATGAAGTTACGGCCGCAACGGTGGAAGTAGAGCGACAGCTGCGGCCGGAATTAGCGGCGCGGCTGCGGATGAACGTCGAAGAGCGACTGGGGCTTCGTTTGCGAGTGCTCCGCACTCGCTGCCGCAAGCCGATGCGGGAACGCTGGCGCGACGCGGTCACGTTCGCGCGCGGCATGCGCGACCGGGAAATGGCCGGGGTTTTCAAGGGCGCCGCTGTGCTGGCAAGCGTCTCTGCCCTTGCATTCCTGTTTCCTCATCACGTGCGGTCCGCCGAGTCCTGGCGGCAGTGTCTGGGTCTGGGAGTCAACCTGATGGCGCTTGGCGCTGTCTTCGCAACCACACCTTCGGAACCAGCCGCGGCCTCCACGCCTGGCAAGAAGAGCTCCGGTTCAAAGTTTGGCTCGTGTTGCGATGGGTGCGGTGACTGTGATTGCTGTTGCGAATGCGGCGCTTGCGACTGCTGATGAATCGCTAACCGCCTCCGGCGCGTCCAATCCAGCGGAGGGCCATAATGCCCCGATGGATTAAGTTAACCCTGGTTGTCCTTTCGGCGCACCTTATTGCCGCCGCTCAGAATCCGGAGACGCAGGCCAGAATCGTGGTGACGGTGGAAGCCCATAAGGGCGCCGCCACGCCGCAAATCACCAGCGCCGACGTCATGGTGTATGAGAACAATCACCGCAAGCGGGTAACCGGGCTGACCCCTTTGCGCGACGATGGAGCCGGCGTGCAGCTCTGGGTGTTGATCGACGATGGGACGGATACTTCGCTCGGTTTGCAACTAGACGATCTGCGCAAATTTATTCGGGACCAGCCGGGGAATACGCAGGTCGGCGTGGGCTACCTGCGAAATGGAACAGTGGCGCCGGTACAAGGGCTTACCTCGGATCGCGAGCTGGCGGCCAAAGCGCTGCGGCTGCCTTTGGGCGCGCCGGGGATTTCGGCGAGTCCTTATCTGTCCTTGATAGACCTCATTCATCGATGGCCCGCCTCGCCGCAGGCGCACGAAGTCTTGCTGATCACCAGCGGTATCGACGCCGACTACGGCGCAGGCCCAGCGAATCCCTATCTGAGCCGCGCCATCGAAACGGCGCAGCGCGCGGGCGTGGTGGTCTACTCCATCTACTTCGGGAGCGAAGGCCATGCCGGCCACAGCTACTGGCAGATTAACTGGGGACAGAATTATCTTTCACAACTGGGGGATGAGACAGGCGGTGAATTTTACTGGCAGGGGTCTTCCAATCCGATCTCATTCGCTCCGTATCTGAAGGAGATCGGCGAGCGGCTGCGGGAGCAATATATCGTGACCTTCGATGCGGGCGGTGAAGGGAAGGCCGGATTTCAAGCCATCAAGCTGAAGACCGAGCTCGCGCATGTAACGCTGGTGGGTCCGTCGAAAGTTTACGCCGGAAAATAGTTACTCGAGAGTGTAGGCCACCACGGAGTCGCCCATTTTCGTGCTCAGTTTGCCGTGGCCGCCGGCACAGATGACGACGTACTGTTTTCCGTTCGCGCTATAGCTCATGGGGGTGGCCTGGGCGCTGGCGGGGAGTTCGGCTTTCCAGATCTGTTTGCCCGATTCGACATCAAACGCGCGCAGGTACGTGTCCATGGCGGCGGCCGTGAAGGCCACGCCGCCGGTAGTGAGCATGGGGCCGCCCAGGTTGGGCGATCCGGTGACGATATCGAGTCCCGGAATCATCGACCCTAGCGGAGTTTCCCATTTGATCTTGCCGCTGTTCAAGTCCAGAGCCGAAATGGTGCCCCACGGGGGAGGGTTGCAAGGCGTGCGCATCGATGAGAGCAGCGGCTCGCGGTAAACGACGTAGGGTGTGCCCGCCTGCTGGCCATATTCTCCGCCGAACCGCTCGCCTGCTTCGCGGTCGGCCTGCGCCTTCTCGCGGGGAATCAAACGGACCGCGAAAGCGATGCGGTTGGTGTTGGTCACCAGCAGCCCGCGCACGGGGTCCACGGCCGCGCTGCCCCAATTCACGCCGCCGACGTTGCCGGGGAAGAAGAGCGAACCTTTCAAACTGGGAGGCGTGAAGATGCCTTCGGATCGCAGGGCCGCGATCTTCTCGCGGCATTCGGCTTTGATTTTGGGCGTAGGTCCCCACGCGTCGTCCACTGTCATGGTCCGCGGCACAAGCGGCGGGAAGGAGGGGAACGGCTGGGTGGGCGAAATTTCTTCGCCGGGGACATCGCTCTTCGGCACCGGCCGCTCCTCCACCGGAGTCAGGGATTTTCCCGTGAGGCGATCCAGGACGAACAGGTTGCCCATCTTCGTGACCACCGCGACGGCGGGCTGCTCCTTGTACATGAGCAGCACGGGCTGCGCGGGAACATCGTAGTCCCAGAGGTCATGATGCACTACCTGGAAGCCCCATACGAATTCTCCGGTGGCTGCGCGCAGCGCGACTACCGAGTTGGCCCACTTGTTGTCACCGGGCCGCTGGCCGCCATAAAAATCGGGACTGGCGCTGCCGGTAGGGATAAAGACGAGACCGCGCTCAACGTCGGCTGAGATCACCGACCAGGCATTTGCGGCGCCGGTGCGGGGATGGTTATGGGCAGCCCACGGGATGGGATCCCAGGTCCAGAGTAGCTTGCCGGTGCGTGCATCGAACCCGCGCACGATGCCGCGCTCGACGTCCGCCGCGCGATTGTCGCCGATGGAAGAGCCCACCACGATCACATCCTTCACGATGGCGGGCGGCGACGTAAGCTGATACTGGCCGCGATCGCGCAGCTCGATGTTCGCCGTCAAGTCGATCTGCCCCTTGTCGCCAAATTCGGCAACCAGCTTTCCGGTTTTAGCGTCCAGCTCGATCAGGCGCGCGTCGATGGTGCCCATGACGATGCGCGATCCGGTGTTCGATGTCCAGCCGGAAACGCCGCGCGAGGTTACTTCGGAATATCCGTGCATGCGGTCCACCTTGGGATCGTACTTCCAGCGCTCGACGCCGGTTACGGGATCGAGGGCAATCACC
>JAYTVY010000107.1:0-1725 GCA_043743755.1 Bryobacterales bacterium
GCCATCGAGCTGCCTTCGCTGGGAGTCTACAAGAACAGCATCAGTCCCGATACCATGCTGGTGGCCGCGCCCAGCGGACGGTCCATCTTCGCCGTGGAAGCCGACGGCAACGTCCTCTTGTATGACGCCAATGCCGACACCTTCACGGTCTCGCGGAAGGATTTCACCACGCTTTCGGGCGCCTATGCGGCTTCCGCCTTTGACCAGTACGTGGTAGGCGGCAACCTGCTGAATTCGTCGCTGGTTCCGGTTACACAGTTCGAATCGGCCAGCGGCTCGCCCTCGGGATTTTCCTTCGTCGACCAACTGGCTTTCCGCACCACCGTGCCGGTACCGGCCGGCGGTTCGGGCACCTTCAGCTCAGCGGCCGGCATCATCCAGCGCGTGGACCCATCCAACCTGGATACAACCAGCAGCCTCGCCACCCGCATCGTCGAAGCTCCGCTGCTCAGCCGCGTGGGATACTCTTTCACCCGTACCCTGGCCCCGCTTTTCAGCCGCAACAACATCGTCAACCTCACCGTTTCCGGCTTTACCGTGCTGCCCTGGTACTACGATGTCGCCGTCGCCCCGCCGCACATTGACGCGGTGGTGAATGCGGCCGATATGTCCCCTGGCCTCGCTCCCGGCGGCCTGATCTCCATCTTCGGAGAGCAGCTCAGCCCGGTCAATCTGGCCACCAAGGAAATTCCAGTACCCACGGCATTGGCTGACAGTTGCCTGACGGTGAATGGCCTGCCCGTGCCCATCCTCTTCGTATCACCCAGGCAGATCAACGCGCAGATGCCCTTCGAAACTCTCGGAAACGTGACCATGATCCTGCGCACGCCCGGCGGTGTCAGCGACAATTTCAACCTCGTGGTGATGCCCGGGGCGCCCGGCGTATTCCGCAGCGGAACGGCCGGACCCGACTCCAACATCGCGACCATCGTGCGCATGAAGAACGGCCAGCTGGTCACACCCTCGAATCCCGTGCATAAGGGTGACGTCCTGGTTATCTATCTCACCGGCATGGGCGTCACCCGTCCTCCCACGCCTACCGGCCAGCCCGGCCCGTCGAGTCCCCTGGCCGCCACCGCCGCCACGCCCCAGGTAACGCTGGGCGGGCTCGCGCTCGGCCTCATCTATTCCGGATTGGCGCCCGGCGAAGTCGGCGTCTATCAAATCAATGTCACCGTTCCCGCCAAGGGCGTGCCCACCGGTGACTCCATCCCACTGGTAATCAAACAAGCGGGTGGTACCACCTCGCTTTCGGTACGGGTTGTGGATTAGAATAACACTATGAAACATTTCAGCCTCGCATTGTTCTTTGTCGCGGCGCTCGCTCTTGCGCCCGCCGCGCTGGCACAGAAATGGGAAATCGGCGTCGGAGCCGGCGGCAGCTTTTACACCAGCCAAACCGTCAAATCCGCGATCGCCAACGCCGACGCTTCGCTAGCCAGCGGGCTCGCAGTGAGCGCCTGGCTCGGCAACAACTCGGGACGCCTGCTGGGCGGCGAGTTTCGGTATGACTACGAAAGCGCCGACCTCAAGCTCTCCTCCGGCGGCAACGCCGTCAAGTTCGGCGCGCAGACCCACGCCGTTCACTATGACTTCCTGCTCCATTTCACGCCCCGCGAATCCAAAGTTCGCCCGTTCGTGGCGGCCGGAGCCGGAATCAAGGCCTTCCGCGGCACCGGTACAGAATCCGCGTTCCAGCCCCTCTCCAACATCGCCATTCTCACC
>JAYTVY010000108.1:0-2327 GCA_043743755.1 Bryobacterales bacterium
TTCCACCGCGGTGGTAGGGATGCGCAGTGCGCAAGCTTCGGCGCGAAGCTCGGGGCTGACGCCATGCGATTCGCTGCCGATTACGATGACACAAGGGCGGGCGAGGTCGCATGCGCCCAGGGTCGATCCTTCACCCGGGGTTAAGGCGTACAGCGCAAGGCCCCGTGGGCGAAGCGCTTCCAGCAGCGCCGTGTGGCTTGAGGCGATTGCCAGCGGCAGTCGGAAGACGCTGCCGGCCGACGCGCGCAGGCACTTGGGATTGTAGGGGTCCACCGAGCCTTTCAGGAACACCGCGCCCGTGCCCCCGAAAGCCTCGCACGCGCGCAGCATGGCGCCCGCATTGCCGGGGTCTTGAACCTGATCGAGCACCAGCGCCAGCGTGTCGCCGCTCAGAATTTGCTCCATCGTCCAGCGCGGCGGGCGCACCAGCGTGATCACCCCCTGTGTGGTTTCGGTGGAAGTGAGGGATCCGAAGAGCGCGTCGCTCACAACTATGGTGCGGGCGTCGCAATCGCCTAAAGCGGGAAGCGCCTGTTCGGAAACCAGCACGGCTTCAATTTCGCACCCGCTGCGCAGGGCTTCCTCCAGCAGATGAAAGCCTTCGGCCACCACGAATCCGGAGGCAGTGGCCGAACCGCGCGACACCGCCCGGCGGACATCCTTCAGCAGCTGGTTCCGCGCGCTCGCGATAACTTCCATACAGTAGACTTGTCCCAGGACGTCACTTGCGCCCGTCATTCATCTCTATCATGAAATGGACGCTTGCCGTAAGCGTGGCGGCGGCGATAGCCGTGCTCGCGTGGTATTTGCACGGGGTAGCGGCGCAGATTGAGCGCGTATCCACGGTGGATGAGGAGCAATCCGCCGATGCCATCATCGTACTGGGCGCCGCCGAATATCGCGGCCGGCCTTCACCGGTGCTGGAAGGTCGCTTGAATCATGCGCTCTTTCTCTATCTCAAGGGACTGGCGCCGCGTGTGATCACCACCGGCGGCGCGGGCGGCGATCCCATGTTCACAGAGGGCACGGTGGGGCGCACTTACCTCACGAAACGCGGTGTTCCGGCAGAGGCGATTATCGTGGAGGCGGAAGGCGAGAGCACGGCGCAGAGCATCACGGCAGTGGGCGAGATCATGAGCCGGATGGGACTGAAGTCGGCCATTGTGGTGAGCGATGGATATCATATTTATCGCGTCAAGAAGATGCTGGAGGCGCGCGGGATGAAGGTGTACGGATCGCCGCGGCCGTCGTCTCCCCCGGGGGGATGGCGCGAGCAGTGGCTGTACTGGAGGCAGGCAACGGGGTATGGGTTATGGCGCCTGGGCATTACGATTTAGCATACGGCTCTCATTGGGCGAAGTAGAATAACAGGTGGATATGTTAGTGGAGATTGATGGCGTACCGCTGCACCTTGCCCATCCGGACGAGCTGAACGTCACCTGGGTGGGGCAGGAAGAAGTGATGCGCCAACTGCTGGCGGCATGGCTGGTGGTGGACGCGCAGGATATCCCGATGAATCCGCGGCTGCTGGGCAAGCCCGGCGTGGGCAAGACCACGCTGGCCTATGCCGCGGCCAAGCGGTTGGGGCGCGAGGTCTATATCATGCAGGCCACCGTCGACACGCGGCCCGAGGACTTGCTGGTAACCCCGGTGATCGAAGGCGAATCGAAGCTGCGCTACGTCGCGTCGTCGCTGGTGACAGCCATGCTGCGCGGCGGAATCGCGATTCTCGACGAAGGCAACCGCATGAGCGAGAAAAGCTGGGCCAGCCTCGCGCCGTTGCTTGACAACCGGCGCTACGTGGAATCCATGGTGGCGGGAATCAAGATCCAGGCGCATCCGCTTTTTCGGATGGTGGCCACCATGAACGACGACGCATCCACGTTCGATCTGCCCGAATACATTCACTCCCGTCTGCAGCCTCAAATCACCATCGATTTCCCCGAGCGCCACGAAGAATACGAGATCCTGAAAGAGAATTTGCCATTTGGCGAAGAGCATATTCTGAACTATGTCACGGATTTTCTGCAGCAGGCGCATTCGGCCGACGAGCGTTACACCGTTCGCGACGGCATCAATATCGCCCGTTTCACCATGAAGCTGAAAGGCATGGAGAACGGCGCCGGAAAGCGCGCCGAGGACCGTTTCTTGATGCAGACCGCGATCATTCAAACGCTGGGTGAGGAGGCTCTGCGGTATGTCCCGCGCGCCTGAAGCGCTGCGCGAGGATCCCGGGAGCCTGCGCCGCGGGAATTTCACGTACTTCCCAGTGATCCCGGGGCGCGCCGAATTCAGTCTGGAATTGCGCCGCGTCATTCTGCGCGAGC
>JAYTVY010000109.1:0-2036 GCA_043743755.1 Bryobacterales bacterium
CGATGAACCTCTCGGAATGGTCGGCGCAAAATGGTAAGTCTCCGGCCACTGCCCTGTCCACGTTGGTGGCCGCCTGCGCGGATCTTCAGCAACTGCGTATGCCTCCGCCCCAGTACCGCATGTTGCATCCCCGCAGCCGTCTCAGCGGCGCGGATGTATCCGCATTCTGCCAATGGACCTCAACCCAGTCCGCCAGGCTCGCCGATATTCAACGCCAAAAAGTAAGCCAACTTATGCGGTCATTAGTGGTGTCTAACTGAGATCACCGGCATGACCGCTCCCTGACGGCCGCGGCTCGGACTTGCTTCTTTCGTACTTATCGTTGCCACTTTCCACTACCGCGTTCGGAACTTGGCATTCAAAGCCGACAGCTTATCCTCCATCGAAGGCTGCTTCTGTTGCTGCTTCGGCGCCTGCGCCGGCTTCCCCCCACCGCCCACCGGAGCCTCCAGAGCCTTCTTCGACAAAGCAACCCGCTTCGCCTTCGCATCCACCGACAGCACCTGAACCTTAATAATCTGCCCCGCCTTCACCGCTTCACTCGGATCCTTTATAAACCGCCGGCTCAACTCACTAACATGCACCAGCCCATCCTGATGAACCCCAATATCCACAAACGCCCCGAACTTCGTCACGTTCGTCACCACGCCTTCCAGCACCATCCCCACCTGCAGATCCCCGAGCTCCTTCACGTCCTCGCGGAAGTTCGGCCGCACGAAGGTGTCCCGCGGGTCCCGCCCCGGCTTGCGCAGTTCCTCCCGAATATCCGTCAGCGTATAAATACCAACAGTTGCCGTCTTGAACCCTTCCAGGTTCACCTTCTCCACCAACTCCGGCTGTGAAATCAGATCCGGCGCCTTCACCCCCAGCGACGCGGCAATCTTCTCCACCACCGCGTACGATTCCGGATGCACCGCGGTCATATCCAGCGGATTCTCGCCACCCCGGATCCGCAGAAACCCCGCCGCCTGCTGAAACGTCTTCGGCCCCAGCCCAGTCACGGCCATCAACTGCATTCGCGACTTGAACCGCCCGTTCGTATTCCGGAATTCCACGATCTTCTGCGCTGTCCGCTCGCTCAACCCCGCCACATACCGCAGCAGCGCCCACGACGCTGTATTCAAATCCACGCCCACGCGATTCACACAGCTTTCCACCGTCGCATCGAGACTCTGCTGCAGCTTCTTCTGATCGACGTCATGCTGATACTGACCCACGCCAATCGACTTGGGATCGATCTTCACCAGTTCCGCCAGCGGGTCCTGCAAGCGCCGCGCAATCGAGATCGCTCCGCGCACCGTCAGATCCAGATCGGGAAACTCCTGCCGCGCCAAATCGCTCGCCGAATACACCGACGCGCCCGATTCATTCACCACCGTGCCAAACACGTTGTCCAGATGCGCCTGCTTCAGGAAATCCGACACAAACGCCTCGGTCTCGCGCGACCCGGTGCCATTTCCGATCGCAATCGCACGCACGTTATGGCGCGCGATCATACCGGCCAGAGTTCGCACCGCCCCCACCAGATCCTGCTTCGGCTCTAAAGGATAAATAACGGAGTTCTCCAGAAACTTGCCGGTGTCGTCCACTACTGCAACTTTGCAGCCCGTGCGAATCCCCGGATCGAGCCCGATCACGCTCAGCATGCCCGCCGGCGGAGCCAGCAACAGGTTCTCCAGGTTCTCGCGGAACACCTTGATCGCTTCCTCATCCGAGCGGTCCTTCAATTCCAGCCGCACCTCGGTCTGAATCGAAGGATTCAGCAGCCGCTCGTACGAATCCTCGATTGCCATCTGCAACTGCGGACTCCAATCCCCCTGTTCGCGGATCACTTTGCTCCCGAGATACATCAGCGGCTTCGCAGCCTCCATCTCTATCTCGAAATGCAGGATGCCTTCCTTGGCCCCGCGCCGGATCGCCAGCATGCGATGCGACGGGATTTGCGACGCCGGCTCTTTGAAGTCGGCATACATCTTGAACTTGCCTTCCGGATCCTCCGCGCCTTCAATCGCGCGGCTCACCACCACGCCGCCCTC
>JAYTVY010000110.1:0-7199 GCA_043743755.1 Bryobacterales bacterium
ACCCGCGAACCTCGGCGCTGCGGGAGAATAAACGCATACACAACGAGTTCACGGCGATTGTCGAGCAAGACGGAGCACGGCACATCGCGTATTGCCCGAAGTGCCGCCCGCTCAGCTGGCTACGTTTTGCCAGGAAACCCTTTCTTAGAA
The DNA here is from genome assembly GCA_043743755.1 of Bryobacterales bacterium. Taxonomy (GTDB): domain Bacteria; phylum Acidobacteriota; class Terriglobia; order Bryobacterales; family Bryobacteraceae; genus JALYHQ01. The sequence continues at coordinate 151 of JAYTVY010000110.1, forward strand.
TAGGAACTCCTTAACTCGAGAAAAGGCGGCGGGCTTCTCCGTCTGCCCCTTGGCAAACTGCCCACTCGTACTACGAGGGCTGGTAGTACGGGCGCGCTCGCGATAGGCTGTTACATCGCATCGGGGGTCCACTTTTGAAATTTTATATTTGCCTGGTAATCGCCGCGATGGGGTATGCCCAGAGTTTTCGGGGCAGTCTCGCGGGCGTGGTTGCGGATTCCAGCGGGGGGCGCATTGTGGCCGCCGATGTGGTGGTGCAAGCCAACGATTCTTCCGTCGAACGGCGGACGAAAAGCAATGGCCGCGGGGAGTTTCGATTTGACGATTTGATGCCGGGCGGGTACCGGGTGACGGTACGAGCGGCGGGGTTTGCGGAGGCGAGCGCCAGCGTGAGCGTGGCTGTGAGTTCGGCGCGGGAGATCAGCGTGACGTTGAAGCCGGCCGCGGCTCCGCAGAGCGTGGATGTGATCCTGGCGCAGCCGGTGGACGTGGGCAGCACGGTGCAGGGGGGCGTAGTTACAGCGCAGGAGCTGGAGTCGCTGCCGCTGGCGCACCGGAGCTTCGCCAACATCGCTTTTCTGGTTCCGGGAACGGCGGCGGTGGAGCCGTCCGACCCGACCAAGGCGCGCATCACGGCCGTCTCCTTCGCCGGGAGCTCGGGGTTGAATGACGTGTTGTCCGTGGACGGCGCGGACAACTCGGACGATTACATCGGGGGCTTTCTGCAGAACTTCTCACCGGATGCGATTCAGGAATTCGCGGTGCAAACAGCGCAGCAGGATGCCGACACCGGGCGGACCGTGGGCGGATCGGTGGTGATCGGCACCAAACGCGGGACTAACGCGTTGCACGGAGGCGGCGCGTTTTTCGAACGCGCGGCGGCCTTCGACGCGCGGTATCCGATTGAGAATCCCGAGCCGCTGCCAAAGCAGCCGTTTTCGAGACAGAACTATATCGGGACGCTGGGCGGTCCGCTAGTGAAGGACAAGCTGTGGTTCTTCGCTTCTTTTGAGGGCGTGCATGAGGACGCGAGCATCGCATACAGCCCGGCGAGTCTGACGCAGTTCCGGGCGCTGGCGTCCCTGGCGTCCCAGGGACTGATTCCGGGAGTGAGCTCGATCGCGGTTCCGAACAATGTGCCGGTGCCCTTCCGCGATTATCTGGGGATGCTGCGGTTGGACTGGTCGCAATCGGCGCGGTCGCAGTGGTTTGCCCGCGCGGCCGCTGACAACTACACCACCAATAACGCGCTGATCCAGCAGGCGACGCTGGCTTCCACGGGAGCGACATCGCATTCCAGCTACCTGAATTCGGTACTGGGGCAGCAATTCATTTTCAGCCCGCACTGGATCGGGGCCCTGACGCTGGGCGGGAGCGGGCTGCGGCTGACCGAATCGCGCAACTCGAACCTGGGATTCGCGCTGGCGTTTCCGTTCAGCTCAACGGCGCAGACGATTTCGGGATTCGAGACATTCGGCGACAACCAGTTCGTGACGCCGATCACGGCGTTTCCGGTGCGGCGGAATCAGGAAAAGTATCAAGCGCGGTATGACGCGATTCACTCTTCGGGGCGGCACACCACGAAGTTCGGAATCGATTTCATTCACGAACCGGTGCTGAGCGGCGCGCTGCCGGGGAATGCGGAGGACCTGACGGTATTCGCGCGGAATCCAGCGGAGTATCTGGCGAACCCGGGGCAATTTGCAGTGGACCTGACCTGCACGCCGACGGCGGCCCTGGAAGTGACCGAGGGGACCACGTGCTCCAGCACGCCGGAGGGCAACGGGGCGTTCGCGCAGAGCGTGCAGCGGCTGGGGCTGTACGTGCAAGATGCGTGGCGGGCCACTTCGCGGCTTACGCTGAACCTGGGGCTGCGGTACGACACGACGTTCGGGCTGTTCCGCGCGTCGGGGAGATCGCAGTTGGATAATCCGGGGCTGCGCACGCTGCAGGCTTTGCAGGTTCCTTTTTTCCAGCACTGGGGCGCGCCGCACGATTACCGCAAGGCGTTCGCGCCGCGACTCGGGATCGCATATGCGCTGGGGCGCGAACGGAGCACGGTGATCCGGGCGGGGATCGGACTTTTTTATAACGACCTGGCGCAGAACGGGTGGGTAACGGCGTTGCAGGCGGTGAATGAGGCTCCGGGGCCGTGCGTCCGGCCCGCTGATTCCGGCTGCTTGCCGGGCGCGGCGGACGGGGGCGCGGCGGCGCTGATCGATCCGGCGTACAAAACGCCGTACGCGCTGCATGCCAGCGCGGGGGTGGAGCATGCATTCAATTCGCACTGGGCCGCGCGCGCGGACTTCACGCACGTGGCGGGGGTGCATTCCTACGCGCGCTATCAGTACAAGGCGGGCTACCGGCTGTTCTCGCCGCTGTTCGCGCAAGATATCGATACGCAGCAGCAGAATGTGCCGGATACTACCGTGTTTCGATCTGACAACCGGTCGCGCTTTGACGCGCTGACGGTGCATGTGCAGGCCAGCTTTTCGCGCTTCCACCTGGTGGTGAACTATACGTTTTCACAGGCCAAGACGTTCGGATGCGTGCTGGGTGAGATTTTCGATTACGTAGACGGCGTGTGCGACCCGCTCCATGCGTTCGCGAAGGGGAACTACGGGCCGTCGGGGGAAGACATCCGGCACCGGCTGGTGGCGGCGGGGACGTTTCGGCTTCCGGGGGGAGTCGAGTTGTCGGTGTTGAGCCAGGCGGAGAGCGCGCGGCCATTCACGATGACCACGCCGGAGGACGTAAACGGGACCGGGGATGCGCTGAACGATCGCGCGGTGGTGAACGGAGTGCAGACCACGCTGGATCAGTTTCGGGGGACGCCGTATGTCCAGACGGATGTGCGGGTGAGCCGGGCGTTCAGGATCGGCGACCGGTGGAGGTTAACGCCGTTTGTCGAGATGTTCAATTTGTTTAATCGGAATAATCCGGGGGCGAATTTTGTGACGAACCTGGCGGCGCTGCCGGTGCCGGTGAACGATTTGGGGAATGCGACGGCGTTTTGTTTGAACGCGGATTGTACGAAGACGCAGCCGATTACGAGTTTGAAACAGTTGCGGGTGCCTGCGGGGGCGCTCGGGGATTTCTTTGGGCCGGGAACCACGGTGGGGATTCCGTTCGCGGGGCAGATCGGCGTGCGGGTGACGTTCTAGCCTACGGTTGGCGGGATTTGGCGGAGCTTAACAAGTTGGCGAAGATGCGGTAGGCGCCGGGGACGCCGGCGGGCAACTCCCGGAACCAGGAGAAAGCGGTGAAGACGTAGGCGCCTTTGCCGTACTGACAATACAGGGTGCCGCCGAGGAGCGGTTTTTCGCCGGGGTCGTGGGTTTCGAACAAGGCGTGACAGTGGGGATCCCAGGCGGAGGCAAAGTAGAGGCCGCGTTCCTGGATCCAGTTGTCGAAGTCGCGGGAAGTGATTTCGTTCGGCGTGTGGAGCAGAGGGCTGGAAGGATCGGGGAAAGCGACGGGAGCGTCTTCCACTGTCACGCGCTCGCGGCCGGTGGTGATGGGGTAGGGGCCGATGTGCGCCAGGAGGGTGGGGTCGCCGCCGAAGAAGCCGCCTTCAAGGACGTTGTATTGAACTACGACGGCGCCGCCCGAATTCATGTAATCGAGGAGGCGCTGCTGATTGGCGCGCAGATCGGGGCGCGTGTTGTAGGCGCGGACGCCGGTGACGATGGCATCGAAGCGCCCGAGGTCGGCGCGGGCGAGGTCGTCGGCCGTGAGCAGCGTGACGTCGATGCCGAGTTGGCGCAAAGCGGCGGGGACTTCATCGCCGGCGCCCATTACGTAACCCACCGTGCGGGCGAGCGAGCGAACCTCGGCGCGGACCATGGCGGTGGACGCGGGCGGGAACAGCGTCTGAACGGGAATGTGCGGGTAGTTGATGATTTCCGTTTGCACGGCGATGGCGCGGCCCCCAGCGGTGGCGGTGGCTTCGAGTGAACCCCGGGCGTCTTTGGAGGGAGGCTCGACGCGGAAGGCGGCGGTGATTTGCTGGCCTACGTCGGAAAGCTTGAAGGGCTGCGAAGCGGGCGTGACGGTCCATCCGGCGGGGGCGCGCAGGCGGACTTCACCGGACGAATCGGCAACGTTCGCGCTGATTTGAATTTCGACGCTGCGCGGCGCGCCGGTGGGGAACATGAGGGCCTGCTCAGGAGTTTTCAAGGCAACGGCGGGGGCGACGATGAGGGGGCGGGTTAACTCGCCCTGCACGCGATCGATGTAGCGGTAGACCACGGGGCGCACGAGGTCAAAGCGCTCGCCGGCGATGGTGACGGAGAAATGCGCCTGGAAGATCGGCGGATCCTGAGGCTGGCCGATGTCAAGCTGATTCGCGACAGCGTAAGTTTCACCCTGCTTGGGATCGCGCAGCCAGTAGGGTTGGGACCAGGGCTGATCCTGCGCGATCGCGATGGTGGCCGGGAAAGTACGGGCCACGTTCCATTCGAGCGTGGCGCGTTCCGCCAGCGCGACGGCTGAAGCGATGCCTTCAATTTTGACGGACTCCACGGCTACGGCAACCTTGTCGCGCGCCAAGGCGGTGGCGGTGAACTTCAGCGAACCGCCGGGGATGGCGGCGAACTTATCGGCGGTGGCTTCGAGCCAGACCCCGGAGAATAGAGCGATGGCTTCGTCCAGCTCCTGGCGCTTCCTTTCCACCACGGGATGGTGCAACCCGGCCATAATGGCGCGGGCTTTGAGCAGCAGCGGGACAGTTTTGCCGGGATGGACCGGATCGAAGGTGCGGTCGGCCTCCTCGAACAGGCGGGTCATCACGCCGGAACCGGGAATGCTGTCCCAGGTGGTGTCAATGCCGTCGAAGAGGTTGCGGGTGGCGGGGTCGCCGGCCACTGTGACCAGGAATTGCTTCTGGGATCCTTTGCGTTCAGGGGCGCCCATGCCCTGGCTGCGGTGCATGCTGCGGCTCATGCCGGCGATTTCGCCGTAGGAGTGGCCGAGGACAGGGTCATAATCGCCGGGATCGATGTCGATGCGGTTGGGGAGTTTCTCGGCTTCTTTTTCCTGATCGCGGGTGAAGCTGAAGACGTTCCACACGATGCGTTTGGCCTGCCAGGGCTGGACGAAACGCAGTTGTTCGGGGAAGCGGGCGGGGTCGGCGGCGGCGCTGAAGGCTTCCTTACCGAGGATGGCGGAGACCTGGTGCTGGCCATGGCCGTCGCGGGGCGTGCCGGAGAAGCGCAGGACGATGACATCGGGGCGGAAACGGCGGATCACCCAGACCACGTCGCTGAGGATTTTCTCGCGGCCCCACTTGGCGAAGGTCTCATCGGTGGTCTTGGTGAATCCAAAGTCGATGGCGCGCGTGAAGAACTGCTCGGCGCCATCGATGCGGCGGGCGGCCAGGAGTTCCTGGGTGCGGATTACGCCGAGGGCATCGCCCTGCTCGGAACCGATCAGATTCTGTCCACCTTCGCCCCGGGTAAGGGACAAATAGCCCGTTCGGACCTTGCGGCCGCGTGAAAAATAAGACAAGAGCGCTGTATTTTCATCATCGGGATGGGCGGCAATCATTAGTACGGAGGCTGTAACATTCAGCTTCCCTAGTACTACTTTGGCTTCGGCGGCGCCGGAAAGCTCGCGCTGGGCATAAATTGGGGTAATCCAGGTAACAAAAACAGCCGCAAGGAGAAACGTTCTTAATCTGGAAGCAGAAATGCAAGCTCTGGAGAGTGGCACGTATGTTCTCAGGATAATACGGGCCGAGGGGGCGTCGCTATGTTGGCGATAGAAGATGGGCGGCGTAAAAATCGCAGGGGCGAAGTACGGATCGGACTGGCGTTAGGCGGGGGATTCGCGCGGGGCATCGCGCACGTTGGCGTGCTGCGGGCCTTTGAGCGGAACCGAATCCCGATACATGCCATCGCGGGGGTGAGCGCAGGGTCGATTGTGGCGGCGGCGTTTGCGGGAGGCTGCACGTCGGACGATATCGAGCGGGTGGCGCTCTCGATGAAGTTCAAGGACGTAGCGCGGTGGACCATTAACCGGCGCGGCCTCGCGGGGTCTCACCCGATGATCGCGTTTCTGGCGCGGCTGCTGAAGGAGACTCGCTTCGAGCGGATGAAGATGCCGTGCGCGATTGTGTCGACGGATCTGGCAACCGGGGAGCCGGTTACTTTCAAGGGAGAGGGCGACGCGGTGCTGGCCATCCGCGCGAGCTGCTCTTATCCGGGGCTGTTTGTGCCGGTGCACTATGAGAATCGATGCCTGGTGGATGGGTTCATCAGCATGGAGATACCGGCGCTGCCGTTGCGCGCGATGGGCGCGACGCATGTGGTGTCCGTAAGCCTGCCGGCGCCCGCGTCATGCACCGAGCCGGGGAATCTGTTGGGTGTGGTGAATCGATGTTTTCAGGTGCTGTCGGCGCATGCGGCGCATGAGTGGCGGCGGGAATCGGATATCGTGATTGAGCCGGACGTCGCCGGGCTGAGCTGGGATTCGTTTGCGAGCGCGAAGAAGCTGATTGAGCTGGGCGAAGCGGCGGGTGAGGCGGTGGCGCCGGTGCTACGGGAGTGGGTGGGGAGTGAATTGGCGGTGGCGGTTTAAGGGGAGCGCCCGCCCCACAGCGGCGGAGATCATGGTTTTGGTGCGTTCTATGACGCCTGAGTCCACCGTATCGCCGGTGCGGGAGATGGTTTGGAAGTAGAGCTGGTCGCCCGCGACTTCCACCATCGAGAAGGTACGGTCCGTGTCGAAGCCTTTGGCGGTGTCGGGGGAGGGCTTCAGGTCCCGGATGCGCAGCTGGCCGGAGTTTCCCAGCACGAAATAATTGATCCCGTTTTGAGGCTTCAAACGTTCATAGACGTGTTCATGGCCGGCGAAGACCACGCTGACACCAGTCTGCTGGAAGATGGGCTCCAGGCGCTTGCGCAAATCCGTGTCGGAGCCGTGGAACTTGGCGTGGGAATACAAGGGGTGATGGAAGAAGCAGATCTTCCACGCGGCGCTTGAAGCACGAAGCTGTTTGGATACCCAGTCCAGCTGTTCGGGATCCATGTAATTGCTGTCCAGCGCGA
>JAYTVY010000111.1:0-6872 GCA_043743755.1 Bryobacterales bacterium
CCGCTATCGCCTCCGTGAACCCGGATGTCTCCCTCGAATTCCGCGACCTGGAAGGTCAAGTGAATGACTCCTTGCTGCAAACGCGCATTGTGGCGCTGCTTTCCTCATTCTTCGGTCTCTTGGCCCTCTTGCTGTCCATGATCGGACTCTACGGCGTTCTTTCGTATACCGCCACCCAGCGCCGCGGCGAGATTGGAATTCGCATGGCGCTGGGAGCGGCGCAAAGCTCGGTGATCTGGCTGATTCTCCGCGATGTCCTCATCATGCTGGCCATCGGCCTGATACTCGGCGCCGCCGTATCGCTCGCCGCCGGCCGCCTGGTTTCCAGCTTGCTTTACGGCCTGCGACCAACTGACCCCGTCACTTTGGCCCTGGCCGCCGCCGTGCTTGGAATTTGCGCCGCTTTCGCCGGATACCTGCCCGCCCGCCGCGCCTCCCGCATGGATCCCATGGCCGCCCTCCGGGATGAATGACCAGGTTATACTAATGCAAAGAGGTATCTATGCGGCATTTTTTATTCGTCCTCATGGCTCTGGGCTCGAGTGTCCTTCTAAGCGCGCAGACTTGGAGCGCATGGAGTCCCGACCCCGTCTTCAAAGGCATCGAAATTCGCGAGCGCTGCGCCGGCTTCAATGAGTTCGCCAGCAGCTACGCCTGGGATGTCCAGCTTCGCAATACTTACCAGAAGGACATCGACCTTTCCTGGACAGCCGAATCGCAGCCCGGCGCTGCGCAAGCAGTGCGTGCCGGCTCGGTTGTGGACGCCCGCCACATCGCCTCCAAGGATTGTTCCGCGGGCCTGATGGTGAACGTAAACGACGTCAAGACCGCCACCGCCGCCCCAGCCTCATCGGCTGGCAACACCGGTTCATTCGTGCCGAGAATCGAGGGCCGCTGGTCTTCCAAGGATCCCGAGCCTCTGCGCAAGCAGCTAGCCGTCCAGTTGAACGGCCGGGTAGTCACTACTATCTTTTCCTCCCCCGGCTTCAGCTTCCAGATCTCCGGTAAAATCCCCGAAGCCCTGCTCAATTCCGTCACCCTTGGCCCCTCCGACAAATAACCGCGTGGGGCAGGTTATCAACTTGCGGGCCGATTAACCATCGGCCCTCTTCCCTCATGAAAAAAATCCTCCTGCTGTCCGTCCTTCCTTTCTGCTGTAACGCTCCCGCCCAGGTAACGGGCATTTCCGGCGAGCGAATGCGCGCCCATGTAAAGTATCTTGCCGGCGACCTGCTCGAAGGCCGCGGCGTCGGGTCGCGCGGCGGGGATCTGGCCACCGAATACATCGCGTCACAGTTCGCCACCGCTGGAGCGAAGCCGGCTGGCGACAATGGCACTTTCTTCCAGCGTGTCCCGCTAATCGGCGCCGAAACAGCGCCTGGCGCCATCCTGATGGCTTCCGGAGCGGGCAAACAGATCTCCTTCCGCTGGCTCGATGACTTCGTGGGTGTCAGCCAACTGCAGAAGCCCGACGACGACTTCGACGCCGAGGCCATCTTCGTCGGCCACGGAATCACCGCGCCGGAATTTCAGTGGGACGACTACAAAGGCACCGACGTGAAGGACAAAGTGGTGGTGCTCTTCACCAATGAGCCGCCTTCCGACGATCCGAAATTCTTCGGTGGCAAGGCCCTCACGTACTACGGCCGCTGGACCTACAAATACGAAGAAGCAGCTCGCCGCGGCGCCAAGGCGGTTCTGATCATCCACACCACGCCCACTGCCGGTTATGGCTGGGAAGTTGTGCGCAACTCCTGGGGCAAGGAAGATCCGCAAGTGCCGCTGGGGGCCAACCAGCCCGCGCTCGCCATGGCAGGCTGGCTGAGCCAGGAAGCCGCCGCGAAAGTGGCTGCCATTGCCGGCAAGACCCTCGATCAACTCTTGAACGAAGCCAACCAGCGCGACTTCAAACCGTATTCGCTGAACACCGGAATTCGCGGCCATCTGCCCACCAAAATTCGCAAGATCGAATCGCGCAATGTGGCCGCCATCGTCACCGGAAGCGATCCAGTATTGAAATCGCAGGTGGTGATCTTTAGCGCCCACTGGGACCATCTGGGCATCGGGCCAGCCGTGAACGGCGATGCCATTTACAACGGTGCGGTGGATAATGCCACCGGCTGCGGAATGCTCATCGAGATGGCGCGCGCCTGGGCTGAGCTTCCGCGCAAACCCCGGCGATCCGCCCTGTTTCTCGCGGTGACGGCGGAAGAAGCTGGACTGCGCGGCTCCGAATATTATGCCCAGCATCCGCTGGTGCCCCTGAACAAGACCGCGCTGAATCTGAATTTCGACGCCTTCTATCCGTACGGCCGAACCAAGGACGTCTCGGTTTCCGGAGCCGAGCGCACCACGCTATGGACCACGGTGCAGGACGCTGCCAAGACCATGGGAGTCGCCATCAAGCCCGAGTCGCATCCCGAGCAGGGCCATTACTATCGCAGCGACCATTTTTCGCTCGCCCACGCTGGTGTGCCGGCGTTCTCCATCAGCGAGGGCAGCGAGTTTGAGGGCAAGCCGGCGGGCTACGGCGAGAAGATCTTCGAAGAATTCAACTCGAAGCACTATCATCAGCCATCCGACGAATATAAGGAAAGCTGGGATTTCGGCGGCATGGAAGAAGTAGCCAGGCTCGGATTCATGATCGGCCAGCAAGTAGCCAATCAGGACAAGCTGCCCACCTGGAATGCGGGCGACGAGTTCCTCCCCGCGCGCGAGAAGAGCGGCGTCAAATAGCTCTTATTGGACCACGCGAGCCGTCTTTATATAATCCAGCTTCGGGAATGCGCTCTCCAAATACTGATTTCCCTGGCGCTCGATCATATTCTGCTGCGGCTGATCCCCATATCCGCCGTACAGGTCGTCCACCACTTCCATCCCTTCGGTTACTTTCCCGAACGGAGCAAACCCCTGCCCATCCAGCTGCGCGTTGTTCCTCAAATTCACGAACACCTGCGTAGTCCTCGTATTCGGACCGGCCGTGGCAAAGGTCGCGTAGCCCCGCAGATTACTCTGCTTCACCCGGTCGTCGATGATCTGAAGCTGGCGCCAGAGCGCCTCAATGTCCGGGCTCTTGTGAATTCCCCACTGCACCACAAAGCCGCGCACCACGCGAAAGAATCGCGCCTCATCGTAGAACTTGTTTTCCACCAGCTCGTAAACGCGATCCGCGCCGTTCGGCGCCCATTCGCGGTGCACCTCAACCACGAACGCTCCCCGATTGGTATCGAACTTCACTCTGAATTCAGCCGGCGCGGGTCCGGTCTTCTTCGGCGCGGGCGTGGGCGCCGAAACTTCCTTGGAAGCGCACCCGGTCAGGATCATGAGTAACGGGATAAGTGTTTTCATTTCGCGTCCCGCCAATTTTCGCCGATTCCGACGTCCACCACAAGCGGCACATCCAGCTTATGCACCGCCTCCATCTCATGCTTCACAAGTTTCGCCACCGCGGCGGCCTCTTCCGGCGGCGATTCAAACAGGAGTTCGTCATGCACCTGCAGCAGCATCCGCGTTTGCAGCTTTTGTTCCGCCAGTAGCTTGTCGATGCGGATCATCGCCAGCTTGATCAGGTCGGCCGCTGTGCCCTGCAGCGGGGTATTCACCGCCGTTCGCTCGGCGAATCCGCGCGCGTTCGGATTGCGGCTGTGCAAGTCGGGAATCGGCCGCTTGCGCCCGTGTAGCGTTGGCGCAAATCCCGTCTTGCGGACCTCCGCCAGCGTCTCCTGGATCCATTTCTTGACGCCCGCGTAAAGCTCGAAATACGCGCGGATGTATTCTTCGGCTTCCTTGCGATCGATGCCCAGCCCTGTCGCCAGCCCGAACGGCGTTTGCCCGTACACGATTCCGAAGTTCACGGCTTTCGCGGCGCGGCGCTGGTCCGGCGTAATCATCATCGGCGGAACGCGAAAAACTTCGGCCGCCGTGCGAGTATGAATATCCTCGCCGTTGCGGAAAGCCTTCATCAGTACCGGATCGCGGGACATGTGCGCCAGCAGCCGCAGCTCTATCTGCGAATAGTCGGCCACTACAAGTTTCCAGCCGGGGCGGGGAACGAACGCGGCGCGGATTTCGCGTCCCAGCTCGGTGCGAATCGGAATATTCTGCAGGTTGGGATTCGAGGATGACAGCCGCCCCGTGGCCGCGCCCGCTTGATTGAAGGTAGTGTGCAGACGTCCGGTGCCCGCATCGATCAAGAGCGGCAGTGCATCCACATACGTCCCCTTGAGCTTCGAGAGCTGCCTGTAGTCGAGAACCTTGCGGGCGATTTCGTGATTCTCCGCGAGCGTCTCAAGAATGTCCGCAGCGGTCGAAATCGTTTTGCCCTTGCCGTATTTCACCGGCGCGGGTAGATTCAGGTCCTCAAATAGAACCTTGCCCAGTTGCTGCGGCGAGTTGATGTTAAAAGGCTTCCCCGCGAGCCCGTGGATCTCTCCCGATAAGCGCTGCAGGTCCGTATCCATGCGGCCGGCCAGCGCCTTGAGCTGCACCGGTTCAATGCGGATGCCCGTCTGCTCCATGCGCGCCAGAACTGCGGTCAGCGGCAGGTCAATCGTTTCGTAAATCTCCCGAAGCCCGCCGCTATCGATTTCCTCGATCAATCGCTCGGCCAGCGTTCCCGCGAAATCGGCCTGCGCTTCAGCCGCCATCGCGAGTTTGCGATCCAGATAGCGCTCCGACAGAACTTCGGGAGAGCATCCCGAAGGGTCCGCGCACAGCAGGAACGCGTACAGCATCACGTCATGGCGCAACCCTTGCGGCACGATGCCGTATTTCCAAAGCTCCAGCGTCACCGCCTTCACATCATGCGCCGCCTTCTCTCGTTTGGGATCTTCCAGCAGGGGCTGAAACACATCCAGCAGTTCCGTGGAGAACGCGCGCGCTTCGCCGGATGCCGCCGAGATTCCGATCACCGTGAGCGGCAGATTGTCCGCTTGTGAGGACTCCACCGCAATGGCGATGGGCCTGTCAGATGCCGCCAGCTTCTGTGCATACGCGCGCGCGTCCTCAGGCGTCGTGAGGCTCGCATAGTCTCGCGGCGTGTTGTCCTCGGTGGGGCCGGCTTCCTTCAATAGGCTGAAGAATTCGAGTTCTTTGTAAATCTGCTTGAGCGCCGCCAGGTCGGGCTCTTGTGCGCATAACGTTTCGATCTCGCATTCAATCGGGACCGTCGTGTCGATAGTAGCGAGTGTCTTGCTAAGTAGAATCTGATCGCGATTGTTCTGCAGACTCTCGCGATACGTCTTGCGCTCCACTTCGGACGCGTGCGCAATCGCCTCTTCCACCGATCCGAAGCGAGTAATCAAGTCCCGCGCACCCTTGTCGCCGATCCCCGGAGCCCCCGGGATATTGTCGATGCTGTCCCCTTTCAGCGCCAGCAGATCCGCCACTTGCGACGGTTTTACACCCATGAACTCTTCCGTCTTGGCGGGATCGTACCAGGTGTCGTCTTTCGCCGGATTGTACATCTGGATGCGATCGCTCACTAGTTGAAGCATGTCCTTGTCGGACGAAACAATTACCACATCGTGTGTTTCCGCCGCGCGGTTCGCGATAGCCCCGATCACGTCGTCGGCCTCGAATCCGGGGAACTCCAGGATCGGTATCCGCATCGCCTCCACAACCCGCCGGATGTACGGAATCTGCTCCTTCAGATCCGGCGGCATTTCCGTGCGATTCGCCTTGTACTCAGTGTAGGTATCCTCTCGAAAGCTGCGCCCGCTTTCGAAAACGGCAGCCGCGTAAGCGGGGTTATACGCAGCCCGCAACTTGCGCAGCATGTTGTGAAAGATAAACACCGCCTCTGTGGACAGCCCAGTGGTGGTGCGCATTGGCGGCGCGCCCGAGCGTGCCCGCGCATGGTATGCCCGGAAGATAAAACCGTAGCTGTCAATGAGGAAAAGCCGGGGACGTTCAGGCATGGGTCAGACAAACTCAGGATAGCGCTTCGTTGGACTAAAATAACGGTTGAATGCAGTTCTTTCTCGCAATCCTGCTGGCCTTCCCTCTATCCGCCCAGTCCCCCGAACTCGTAAGCGTAATATCCAAGCCGGTCCAGCGCGACTTGAAGCTCCCCGGCGAATTTCAACCCTACGAAACAGCCGAGCTGCGTGCCGCCGTGCAAGGCTTCGTCGACAAAGTGCTGGTAGACCGTGGCAGCTTAGTCAAGAAAGGTCAAGTGCTCGCCGTACTGGTCGCGCCGGAGATGCAGGCTCGCCTGGTGGAGGCGCAAGCCCGGGAGCAAGTGGCGGAATCGATGCAAGCGGAGATGGAAGCCCGGCTCCGCGCTGCGCGTGCCACATACTCGCGCCTCAAAGAGGCCTCCGCGACCCCAGGCGCTATTGCGGGCAACGAACTGATCCAGGCCGAGATGGCGGTAGCCGGCGCCGAGGCTGCCGTGAAGTCGGCGGAAGCCTCCGTGCGCGCCGCGCGTGCGTCGGTTAGCGCACTCCGCGATCTGGAGGCGTACCTCAAAGTAACCGCGCCCTTCAGTGGGGTAATCACCGAACGATTCCTGCATCCGGGCGCGCTGGCCGGTCCTAGTCTGGGCCCTCTGTTGAAGCTGGAGGATTCATCGCGGCTGCGGCTGGTGGTAGCGGTCCCCGAATCGGCCGTGGGCGGTATCCGTGCCGGGACTCATGTCACGTTCAAGGTACCTGCGTATCCCGACCAGATTTTCTCCGGCGCCGTCGCTCGCCTGAGCCATGAGATGGATCCCAAAACGCGAACCATGCCGGTAGAAGTTGAGGTGTCGAACAACGGCGGAAAACTGTCGCCCGGCATGTACCCCGAGGTGAACTGGCCCGTTCACCGCGGCCAGGCGTCCTTGCTGGTGCCCGCTTCCAGCATTGTGGTCACCACGGAACACACCTTCG
>JAYTVY010000112.1:0-5081 GCA_043743755.1 Bryobacterales bacterium
GCTGAAAGACCATCGCCCAAGTCAGATGTCCGCCGGCGGACCAACCTGTCAAGAAGTATTTTGGTTGACCGGAATACAGCTCTCTGATGTCATTTGCGACAGCCTGAATGCCATTGAGATCGAAGGCGCAACGGCCGCTACGTTCCACATCGTCCCACACGGCGGGAGCGTAATGATATGCGGGAAGACTTCGCAGGTCCGCTCCACCGTTCGTGAGAATAAGCGGAGTCACAATAATGAACGGGTAATTTCCATCGTTGCGCGCTTGCGCGAACCTTTGAGCATTCTTCTGCCAGGCCTTGTTGCCGCCGTCCGCCGTGACCACGATGGGCCACTTTTTCGTTGCGGTCCAATCCTTGGGAAGAGAGACGTAGTATTGCATGGGGTGGTGGCGTGCGGTCTTCAGGACCGGGTCACTGGATGGCGACTGAGCGTTGCAAGACGAGATCAGTGCGACCGTAGCGGAGAGGATGAGCTTCATGTTCCGTTGACCCACAAACCAGCATAGGGCGGTACGGCTGCGAGCAGCAAGCCGGGCCGATGCAATCAGGTAAGCATGAAATCGATTCGTGCCCTGCCCCTGCTTTTGTTCGGGTGCGCTCTCAGTTCGGCGCGCCGCACTCGCAGGGTCGACGGACAAGCAGATCTCCCCGAAGAGGACTTAAGACGCGTGGTCCGGCTGGGTCAACCCCAGCAGCTCGTAAATCTCCACGCCCACCGTTTTGCCTTTCACAATGATCGATCCGAGCGGGCGCACCTGGGCGCTCGGGCCCAGCTCGGCAAGCGTCGACGCGCTTACGATGATGTGCGAGTGATACTCCTTATTCGCGCTTTCGAGGCGTGCGGCCAGGTTCACGCCGTCGCCGATGACGGTAAAGTCCATCTTCTTTTCGGTTCCCACATTGCCGAAGATTACCTCGTCCGTATGGAGCCCGACGCCGATGTCGAGCGGCGGGCGGCCGCCGGCCACCCATTGCCGGTTCAGGCGAGCCAGCGCTTCCATCATTTCCAGCGCCGACCGCGCCGCCAGCATCGCGTTGGGACGGTCCGGCGTGAAGGCGCCCCAGTGCGCCATGATGCCGTCGCCGATGAATTTGTCCACGATGCCGTCATAGCGGAAAATGATTTCGGTCATCGCTTCCAGGTATTCGTTCAACTGCTTCAGTAACTCCACGGGATCGCTTTTTTCGGTCAAGGTAGTGAAGCTTCGCACGTCGGAGAACAAAATGGTCAGCCTCTTCTTGTCGCCATCGAAGCGGATGGAATCCAGCTTGTCCATCACATGGCGGACCAGTTGCGGCGACACATAGCGTTCCAGCGTACCGCGCGTGCGCGCCAGCTCACGGTCGACAGTCAGGTAGCGCCAAACGGTGTTGCCGGTGAAAGACAGCGCGGCGGCCAGCATCGGCGCGGCCATCGGCAGCCAGTAGTTGCGTCCATACAGCCAGAAGCAGGCCCCGCCATACAACCCCAGCAGTCCCAGCGTTAGAGCTAGCGGAGCGGTGATGGAGCGCCACCACAGGACGGCGGCCGCTGGAAGAATGGTCATCGCCATTAGCAGCAGCAGCCCGAACCAGGCCGGCGCCACGCGTATCGCCTCGCCCGCCAGCAAGTTGTCCAAGGCCGTCGCCAGTACGAAAACGCCGGGAGCGGTCTCGGACACCGGCGTCGGCCGTACTTCGTAACTTCCCGCCGCGCTGGCGCCGACGAACACGATCTTGCCGGCGAATTCGGCCGCCGGATGCCGATGGACGGAGGCATCGCACTGCGCGGGATAGATGGAGCAGACCATTTCCCACAAAGGCACACGCCGATAGCCGTTCAACGGGTCGCCATGCCAGCGCACCACGAATCGGCCTTGCTGGTCAACCGGGAGACGCAGGCTCCCGGCGGTGAACTCGCCGTTTTCAAAACGCGCGGACGCCGCCGGGCGGAGGCGCAGCGCGGCGCCCAGCCACAGCGTCGCCCAGCTCTCTCCCTGGTAGGCGATCGCCAGCGGCAAGCGCCGCGTCATGCCATCTGGATCGGGTGTCCACAGCGTCACGCCGGATGCGGCCATGGCGCCGGCAAGCTGCGGGTTGGGCTGATTGAGCGACCAATCGGTGCGATCCAGCGGCCGGCCCGGCGTGGCGCCCGTTACGCGGATACGCGCTGCCGGCGGCGGCGTGAAAATATCGGCATCGGTATCGATATGTCCGGAAACGAAGGCGAACGGAAGCACGACATTGCCCGCTTGCCGCATCACCTCCGCGAAATCCGCATCGGCGTCCGGTTCCGGGCCGTTAAAGAGAATATCGAACAGGATCAGCCGGGGCCGGGCTGGCGTCAGATAACGAACCAGCTCGGTCCATACGCGGCGGGTCCAGGGCCAGCGCCCCAGCTTGCCCCCCAGCGAGCTGTAGCTCGCATTGTCGATGTCAATGATTACGATGTCACGGCTGGCGCGCGAAGCGTCCGCCGTCGCCAGCGCTCGCCGGTCGGACGTTCGATTCTCCAGCCAGGCGATCGCGCCGGCATGCTCCATCCACCCCAGTCCAAGCGCGACCAGCCCGGAAACCAGCGCTACGCCCCGGCGGAGTCTGCGGCGGATCTTCGGGCTGTACAAGGCTAGCGCCCAAGCGCCGTGCGGAAGCGGCCTTCCAGCGTCTTGCCGGGCGTGCGCGTGGACGCCAGCGCGGACTCATGCGCCAGCCGGTCCTCAAACGACGGATGCGTAGACAGTATCTGTCCGAACTGGCGATGGTTGGCCGGGTTGGCGTTGGCGTCGGCCAGGATCCTCAGAAATTCAAGGAGCCCGTTTCCCGCGTAACCGGCGGCGACGGCCATGCGCGTACCTTGCTCGTCGGCATCGTCTTCTTTCGCGCGGCTCAGCGCGGTATTGAACAAATCGTTCAACAGCGCTGCCGCGCGCTCCCGCAGAAGGTCCGGTCCGGTATTGTATCTGGAAGATGCCTCCTCGGTGACCCACTGCGACGTCTTCCGGGAGCGGAGCTCGGTTTCGAGATGACGCGCCGCGGCGTGCTCCACTTCGTGCCCCAGCGTTCCGGCGAGTTGGGCTTCGTTGGTCATACCGCCCAGCGCCGTGCGCGTAATGAAGATGTAGCCGCCGGGAAGCGCGAACACTCCCACGATGTCCGTATCGAGGACGCCGAAGCGATACGGCAGCTCGCGCGATGCGAACTGCGCCACGGAGCGCCCCACCAGGTTCACGTACCGTTGCAGCGCCGGGTCATCCACCAGCCCAAAGATGGCCACCATCTTTTCGGCTGCCGCTTCTCCGATCCGTTGTTCCTCCTCGCTGGTCCAGGTCCCGAAGGTACCCGCCGCGCGCTGGGCGCGACCGGTCACGGGCGCGGTCCTCGAATTGACGCCATCAAGCTTGTCCTTGATGTGGCCCAGTCCGGGAAATTGCGCCGAGGCAAGTGGAAGAAGAAGCAGGACCAGCGTCAGGAGTTTCATTTTCTTTTCAAATCCCCCGCCCGCAGGAAAACGGCGAGCTCGGTTCGGCCAGGGCGCGACGTGTCCATGTTGCGCACTTTCTCCGCGTCCTCGGGGCTCGGACTGGCCGCGAGCATCTTCTTTTGCACTTTGCCCGATGGGTCGATCCCATTGAAGCCCAATGTGGCGGATTCCTTGGTTTTCTGGGATGATCGAATCCCGATCTGGCCGCCAAACAGCGGCGCGGGTTCTTTTTTTTGTGCCGGCGGCGGCTGCTTCTTGCCCGCTTTCTTGTCCTGCGTGGATTGCGGCGCGCCCGGCAACACCAGCGCTCCCAGTGTTGCGAACAGGACCAAATGCCGGAGAAGTGAGGGGAGTCTCGGTAGCATCGACTGCCTCTTTCTACACTCGGTCGAAAGAGGAGTCCGGCCCCCTGCGCCTGCGGTGGCCTCTCTAAAGAGAATGTCCACCCAAGTATACACCCGCTTAGCTTGGACTTAGGACCAAAGGCGGCACGCACCTTCGCCCGAACGCGTTATGCTTGGTCCGGTATAGAAAGAGGACTGAACATGGCGCACTTCCGCGGGACGGATCGTAAAACGGACCACGGAGGCGCCGGGCCGGCTGTCGCCGCCATCGTCCTGGTTCTCTTACTGGCGCTCGGCGCCGGCTGGTATTTCCTGATCTACAAGCGCTCGGCACCGATCGCCGCTCCATCGCAGACAGCCGCGGGTTCGGCTTCCGAGCAAGTGATCCTGACCGGTTACCGAACCATGACTTCGGCGGTATTTTCCCCGGACGGCAATTTGGTGGGCGCCATCGGCGATGAGAAGACCGCCTATCTATACGACCACAAGGCGGGAAAACTGGTCCAGCAAATCTCGGAAGCCTGTTGCACCATGCAGAGCCTGGCCTTCTCGCAGGACGGCAAGCAGCTCGCTCTCGGAATGAACGATACCGGCGGCGCGGTTATCGTGGTGCTCGGCTTACAGGATGGCAAATATCAAAACCGGGTTCGCGAGATCCGCCAGCAAGCGGGCCGGCTGTACTCCGTGGTCTTCGCGGGAGGCGGCCAGCAGTTACTGACCGAGATCGACTCCAATGCCATCACCTGGGATATCGCGACCGGCGCGGAAGTCCGGCGCATCGAGGGCGGGATCGCCGGCGGCATTTGCGCGCTCTCCCGTGCCGGAGACGTCATCGCCACCGGGGGATCCAACTACAATGAAGTCACAATCTCGGGCGCCGCGAGCTCGGAAACGCGCCAAAAGTTGACTGGCAATACCAAGGGCATCCTGGCGCTGGCAATTTCCCCAGATGGCAACACCACCGCGAGTTTATCCTATGACGCTACGGTGCGAGTGTGGGATACGCAAACCGCGGCCGCCAAGCAGGTCTTTCAACTCCGCGATCTGAACGACGCCAACGCGCTCGCCTTCTCCAATAGCGGGAAGATGCTGGCTGCGGGCGGCGACGGCATTCGCATCTGGAATCCCGCCACCGGCGTCCAGCAGCAGCTTTTCGCATCCAAGGAAACGTCGTCGGTGGCATTTTCGCCCGACGATCGCCTGCTGGCCGCTACCTCGACGCACGGAACCCTCACCGTCTGGCGAGTGCTGTAATTCAAGGGTCAACAACAAAAC
>JAYTVY010000113.1:0-5225 GCA_043743755.1 Bryobacterales bacterium
TTATCAATCACAAACCGCGAGCTGTCCAGCGAGTGCGTCAGCGCGAACAAGCTCTTCAAATAGCTCTGCTGGCGCGAATCGTGAAGATTGGGAACGCCCCAGCTCTCATTGATCGGGACCCATATGACGATCGACGGATGATTGAAATCGCGCGCCACCGCTTCCATCCACTCGCGCGTGAACCGCTCCACGGCCTGATCGTCAAACAGATACGCATTGGCCATTTCGCTCGAAACCAGCAGTCCCATCTTGTCCGCCCAATACAGATAACGCGGATCCTCGAGTTTCTGGTGTTTCCGCACTCCGTTGAAGCCCATCTCCTTGGTCAGGCGGATGTCGTATTGGATGGCTTCGTCATTCGGCGGCGTCAATGTGCTCTCCGGCCAATAACCCTGATCCAGCACCATCTTCAGATAAATGGGACGTCCGTTCAGTGACACGCGCCCGTTCTCCAGGCCGATAGTGCGGAACCCTGTATACGATTTCACGCGATCCACCACCCGATCTCCGCGCATCAATTCGAACGTGAGATCGTACAAGTTCGGCGCGTTGGGCGACCAGAGCTTGGGGTCATTAACAGAGATGGAAGTTTGCACGCGGCTGTTATCCGCCGGCACGATATTCGTCGCCAGCGTTTGACCTCGCAGACTGATGCTGGTCTTAAGCATCAGATCCGGGCCCTCGCCGTGAACCCGGGCTTGAATGCGAGCCAGCCCTTCGGCATTCGCCGTCAACTGGACGCGATCCAGATAGCTGCGGTCCACCGGCTCCATCCACACCGTTTGCCAGATGCCGCTGGTGCGCGTGTAAAAGATGCTGCGTGACTTGGACTCCCAGTACTGCTTGCCTCGCGGTATGTAACGATCCGTGGGCGGATCCCAGGCGCGCACCGTTACGCTGTTCTCTCCCGCTTTCAGAGCCGCCGTAATGTCAAACGTGAACGGTACGTTCCCGCCCTCATGGCTCCCCAACATTTGCCCGTTCACCCATACCCGTGCCAGATAATCCACCGCTCCAAAATGCAATAGAACTTGCTTCCCCTTCCAAGCGGCCGGAATGGAAAATGCACGCCGATACACTACCCATGGGTGAAATGAGGTGTCGCCGATGCCGCTGGCCTTGCTCTCGAAACAGAACGGCACGATGATTTCCCGCGAGGGTTCGCCTTCGCCGAACCCAAATTCCCACTTCCCGTTGAGATTCAACCACTGCTCGCGTTCAAACTGAGGCTGCGGATGCTCAGGCCGCGGAATAGACTGCGCGGAAACGCAGCCGGCCACCATTGCAATGAGGACGCTTTTCAACACAGCAGACATTATAGTCCGCTCGCCTGGAGCCTCACCCTTTAGCGCGGTTGCGGGAATGCCAGCGCGGCCTTCAGATCGTCATGCTCGAAAGCCGATGCCATGCGGTTGATCTCCGCGCCCGCGACACCAATCTTCTTAGCCACGGCGCGCCACTTCGCAACCGCCCTCCCCACTTCCCCCGCAATACGTCTGGCTTCGTCCGCAGTCAGTTCGAAGTACCCGGCAACCTCCATCGCCAGACTCAGCGATGCCGTACCATCGTCAAGATCGATGGTTGTGGTCAGCACGCGCGGCTTCACGTCGGTGGGCACCGGATTGAGGTCGTACGCCGGCGACAGCCGCCACCCCGCCGGCCCAGTCCAGAGAAAGCCGTGATTCCGTAAATGATCGTCGGTGTTTGATATGAGGATGCTGAACACAATGCGCCGCCACAGAGAGCGCATGTCGTCTTTCGTAGCCGCCCCGTATTGCCGGAGAACGTCGACAATCTCCAGGTAGCTTCGGGTCTCATTATCTCTGGCGTCGAGCATGCTCATTGCCGAGAGGAACGGCACCCGCATTCCGCGCTCCCGGTCAAAACGGCGCAGCAACAGCACGGATTTACCGCCGGCCATTTCGAGCCGCCAGGCGGGCACCGCGACACCAGCTTTCGCTGCCAGCGTCAGGGCCACGGCTTCCCATAAAACCGTCTTGATCTCGTCTCCCTTGTTCGGAAACTTCGCGATGGCAAGATGACCATCACGGTCCCGTACGGATGCCTTGGGACGGGCGCCGCCCAGCGACGAGCCGGGGGCCAGCAGCAACAGCAAGTCTTCGTCGCTATCGGAATCGCTCAATACGCGTTCGGTGGCTGCCAGAAGCCTGGGCAGCTCGATGAGACGCGGTATCTTCGCAGCTCCGTGTTCAGCCAGAAAGGGACCGCCTTCGCGCTCGGCGAAGCGCAGCGCTCCCTGCCGGGCCTGGTCATCCACCCGGAGCAAGTAGTCGATTTCGCGGACCGTCCGCGGCGCGGTTCCCTGACGTTCCGCCAGCCTGCGCTCGGCCCGGCGAATCAAAGCCCGGCCCCAGCGGTCAGGCGCCGAGTCGCCGATGGCGCCGAACAAGGGTCGATCCGCGGCGGTATGAAACGGCCCCGGCCCGAGCTTCAGCGCCGGCTCAAGCGAGAACCGGTCGGGATACGCCAGCCAGGTCCGGTCGTATTCGAAGGTGGCGCTCTCTCTCCCCGTACGAGTGCGCGCCCACAGCCTCCCCACCAGATGGGGCGTGCCCTGCAGGTCCACATACGCGAGAATGGCGGGTTCCATTTAGTCCACCTTTTTTCTTCCCGAAAGACGGATGCGCTGCGGCAGATGTTCTTCTTCGAGCGCAAGTCCCACCGAATCGTGCCGGGCATCTGCCAAGTCCCCGAGTCGATCGGTCATTCCCAAAACAAAGAGCACCGTCGCGAACGCCCCCAGCGAGACACCCGGGTCCCCTCGCTCTACTTTGTGCAAGGTGGTCCTGCTCATGGATGCGCGCTCCGCCAGAATCGCGACGGGAATACGCCGCCTTCGGCGCGCATCCCGAACGTCGTGCCCCAACTTCCTGAGGACGCGAGTCACTGGGTTAGGCCATTCACTCATAACGTCCACTATTATAGACTATATTTGATTATCTGTCTAGTATACTGAACGCTAATTGAGGTTCCCATAACTTCGAGATTCTGCTCCCGGGCGCCGGCGCGACCTGTCCAAAGCTACAATGGGTAATGCCCGCCGATTCCCTCAGCATCACGGTGCTTGGCTCCGGCACCAGTGTCGGGGTGCCCACGATCGGATGCCCTTGCGCCGTTTGCCACTCGGACGATCCCCGCGACCGCCGCCTGCGGCCTTCCATCCTGATCGGCTACGGCGGCCGTAACGTCCTGATAGACACCACCCCAGACTTCCGCTATCAGGCCCTGCGCGCGGGCATCGAACGCATTGACGCCATCCTCTTCACGCACTCGCACGCCGATCACGTGATGGGCCTCGACGACGTACGCCCATTCAATTTCCGGCAGGGCGGCGTCATTCCGATTTACGGGTCGGCCGGCACCATCGCCAACATCAGCAGGTCATTCCGCTACATCTTTGACGAGGCCGAAACCGAGTCTTCCCGGCCTCATCTCGAAGTGAATATTTTCGATTCCGAGCCGTTCCACCTGTTTGGACTCGAATTCATCCCACTGCGTCTGGCCCACGGTTCCGGCGTAGTGCACGGTTTCCGTTTTGGCGATGCGGCTTATCTCACCGACCACAGCGATATTCCGCCCGAGTCCATGGCGCAACTCAAGAACCTGCGCGTTCTGTTCCTCGACGCGCTGCGCCACCGCCCGCATCCCACGCATTCCACCGTGGCCCGATCGCTCCAGTCCGTCGAACAACTCGCTCCCGAGCGCGCGTGGTTCACCCACATCTGTCACGACCTGCCGCACGCCGCCACCGAGGAAGCGCTCCCGCCGCACGTGCGGCTCGCTTATGACGGTTTGAAGATCGAAATTCCCGCCGCTTCGAGTCCATGCGCCGTCACCATTGGAAATTTCGACGGCTTGCACATTGGCCACCGCGAGATCATGCGCCGCGTGGTCTCGAAAGCGCGCGCGCAGGGCTGGAAAGCCGCCGCCGTCACATTCGATCCGCATCCCTCGCGCCTGGTTGCTCCCGAGCGCGCCCCGCGACTGCTCACAACTCCCGAAGAGCGTTGCGAGCTGATGCGGCGCGAGGGTATCGAACAGATTCTCATCCTGCCGTTCACCGCCGAAATCGCCCGCCTTTCTCCCGAGGAGTTCGTACGCCAGATCCTGGTGGAGAAGCTGAACGTCCGCGCAGTGCTGGTGGGCGGGAATTTCCGGTTTGGCCATCGCGCCGCCGGTGATTTCCACACTCTGCGCGAGCTGGGAACCAGGTACGGCTTCGAGACCGAATTAGTGGAGCCGGTCCACTGGCGCAAACATCCGGTTTCGAGCAGCGTCATCCGTCGCGCCATCGCGGAAGGCCGGGTGTCGTTGGCGTGCCGCATGCTGGGCCGTCCCTATGCGCTGGAAGGCGCGGTGGTCCAGGGTGAAGGCATCGGTTCCAGGCAGACGGTGCCCACGCTAAATCTCGATACCGCCGCGGAAGTTTTGCCCGCTCACGGAGTTTATGTCACGCGGACTTTCGATCTGGAAAGCTCGCGCCAGTGGCCTTCCATCACCAACGTTGGCGTCCGGCCCACTTTCCACGGCCACCAGCTGACGGTGGAAACTTTCTTGCTCGCGCCCATTGAAGGCTCGGCTCCGCACAAGATTCGCGTGGAATTCCTGCGGTGGGTGCGCCCGGAGCGCAAGTTCGCGGACGCCGCTCTTCTCAAAGCTCAGATCCTGCGCGACGTCGCGCGGGCCCAGGCGTACTTCCGCCGGCTGGACACCATTGGCCGCCCGGTCCGCGTTTGAACGATAATTAACGGAGAGCTTATGACCAAAGGCAAAGTAAAGCACATGAACGCGCTCGCCGACGACCACGGCGTGATCGCGGCCGCCGCCATGGACCAGCGTGGCAGCCTCCAGAAGATGATCGCGTCCGCGCGCGGCGTG
The DNA here is from genome assembly GCA_043743755.1 of Bryobacterales bacterium. Classification (GTDB taxonomy): domain Bacteria; phylum Acidobacteriota; class Terriglobia; order Bryobacterales; family Bryobacteraceae; genus JALYHQ01. The sequence continues at coordinate 4,900 of JAYTVY010000113.1, forward strand.
CCGGACAATGACATCACGCCTGAAATGCTGACCGAGTTCAAGACCATCGTGACCAAGGTGCTCACCCAGCACGCCAGCGCCATCCTGCTGGATCCCGAGTACGGAATTCCCGCCGCCGCCGCGCGCGCCCCCAATGCCGGGCTGCTGCTGGCCTACGAAGAAAGCGGCTATGACAACCAGAAGGCTGGCCGGCTCCCCGACCTGCTGCCCCACGTTTCCGCCAAACGCATCGCCGACTGGGGAGCGGACGCTGTGAAGATCCTGCTCTACTACACGCCCTTCGAGGATTCCAAGGTCAACGACATCAAGCACGCTTTCATCGAGCG
>JAYTVY010000114.1:0-2321 GCA_043743755.1 Bryobacterales bacterium
CAGGCACGCAAGAGAACGAACGCGAAGCCGCCGAACTGGTGGGGCATTTGAAGGCGCTGATGGAACAGCCGGAGTATACGGATGCCACCTTTGGGGTCATCTGCCTCTTTGAAGAGCAGATGCGCCTGATGAACGACCTGGTGCGGGATCGGATCCCCGAAGAACTGCGGACCGCGCACGATCTGGTGGTGGTGAATCCGGATGGCTTTCAGGGCGACGAACGCGACGTGATCTTCTATTCGCTTTCCTATGACGCCACTGGGATGTCGCAGGCCGCTCTTTCGGCGCGCCAGGCAGACCGCGAGCACGTCCAAGGCATGTTGAATGTCGCGTTCACCCGCGCGCGCGATGAGATGCACATCTTCCATACCGCCGCGATCGGCGAGTTCGGCATGGCGTCAGGCGGAGGCGCGATTCGCGAATGGCTGGAACATTGCCAATCGTGCGGCGCCGCATCATTTACGCCGCAATCCTCCGAAGCACGATCGGAATTCGAAGCCGGCGTGGCCCAAAGCCTGGGCGTGAAAACCATCACCCGGTATCCGGCTTGCGGCCTGGAGATCGACATCGTCGCCGAAGCCAACGGCCGCAGAGTCGCGGTGGAATGCGACGGGCATTTCGAAACCGCGGATGCCGCGCGGCAGGAGACTCTGGAGCGCGCCGGCTGGACCGTAGTCAGGATCCCGTATCGAGCCTGGCGCTTGAATCGGGAGGCCCAAGCCCGCCGCGTTCTGTCAGCTCTGGAAGGCCAGCAGCCCGCCCAGCAGCAGCCCGTGGTCTCGCAGCCCGCCGATCCCGTCTTGGTTGTGGATGCGCAGGAGGCGGCCATAATCTCGGCAATGAAAGATGGCGCATCCGACGTGGAAGCGGTGATGCGCGGAGCCCGCACTCATCTCGGACATTCGCGATTGGCCCCCCGCATACGGTCCGCGCTGGAGCACTCCATCGCCATGCTGCGCAGCCGCGGCGTCATATTCGGCGAAGAAAATGAATACTTCTTGAGCGAATCCGCGCGGGTATCGCGCGTGAGCGTGCGGGCAGCGCGCGGAAGTTATCGGCGTTAGCGCCGCTTCAACCCCGACGTATCCATCTTGTCCCCCGCGCGCCGCATGGCGTCCTTCAGCAGCGCCATCAACTCATCCCGCCTCAATTCCCGCGCCGCCTCGCCCGCCAGATTCTCCATCTCATACGGATCGGCTCCCAGGTTATACTGCGCTGTAACGTTGAAATCCCGATTGATCACCAGCTTGTCCAGCCCGCGCACCAGCATTCTCCACTCGTCTTTCTCCCCCAGCTTCCCCTGCACATAAATCGACTCCGTCCGCCCCCCGCCTTTCTCCACTTCCAGCCCGCACAAAGTCAAAATCCTCGGCATCACCTCCACATTGGACGCTACGCGATGGTCCACACCTCCCGCCGCGATGCCCGCCGGATAGCGCATCACCAGTGGAACCCGCGCCGATTCCTCATACGGGACATTCTTGTCCTCCAGCCCATGCGACGTCAGCATGTCGCCGTGATCGGACGTAAACACCACGATGGTGTCGCGCGCCAGACCTAGTTCGTCGAGGGCGGCCAGCAGGCGCCCGATGTTCACGTCGATCGCCGAACAGAGCGCATAATAGCCGGCATACCCCTCTCGCGCCCGCTCCTCGAGTTCCTCGGGGACATTGGCCCGTAACCGTACTTCCAGATTCTCCAGCTTCACCGCGCGCGGCGGATGAGGCGGTCCCCAGGAGACGTACAAGAAAAACGGCGAGGCGCGATTTTGCTTCAGAAACTCGATGGCCAGCGCGGTCTGGTCGTCGGGTTCAAAGCCGGAGACTGAGATCGGTTCGGGCCGGTCGCGAAAATAGAGCGAGTCGTAATAACGATTGCCGCGATTAAACGCGGCCCAGTAGTCGAACCCGTGGCGTCGCGGGCCGGGCGGGACAAAGCCGGGCGTGGCCACGCCGTCCAGGTGCCATTCGCCGATGTAGCCGGTGCGGTAGCCGGCGCTCTTGAGCTCGCGGGCGAGCGATGGTTGATCGGGCGGAAGCGGCGAGCTGTCGTTGATGACGCCGCAAGCATGCGGATAACGGCCCGTAAGCAGGCTGGCGCGCGACGGAGCGCATAGCGGAAACGTTGCATAGCAGCGGTTGAACTGGAGTCCTGCAGTGGCCAAGCGGCTCAAATTGGGAGCGTGAAGCCCCGGCGCCGTGCCGGGCATGGCTTGCGCGCGCCATTGATCGGCCAGTAGAAACAGGACGTTGGGCTTGCGATGCGGCGCTTCAGGCTGGGGCGCTTGCGCGAAAGCGGCGGCCGTGCCGGTAAGAACAAAC
>JAYTVY010000115.1:0-2243 GCA_043743755.1 Bryobacterales bacterium
GGCCAGGTCGATGTCCGTTCCCAGCTGGTACGTGACGTCAATGGTCAGCGTGCCGTCGTTGGAGCTGCGCGAGAAGAAGTACAGCATTCCGTCCAGGCCCACCAACTGCTGCTCAATTGGCTGCGCCACGGTCTTTTCGAGATCCTGGGAATTGCCGCCGCGGTAATTAGCGACGATTTGAACCACCGGAGGCACTACCTCGGGATAGGTGGCGATGGGCAGCGTTGGAATGGCCACCGTACCGACAATTACGATCACCAGCGCGATAACAATCGCGAAGATGGGCCGGTCAATGAAAAATTTGGCCATGCCTCACCTTCCTCTGGAGTTCAATACCGGAGGCGGGCGATAGGGCTGAGGATTGACTTTCGCTCCGGGCCGCACCTTCTGGACGCCTTCAACAATCACCCGGTCGCCGGGCCTCAGTCCTTGATTGATGATCCACCGCTCGCCAATCCGGTCACCGGTCGCGACGCTGCGGGCTTGCACAGTGTTGTCGGGCGCCACGGTAAATACCGACTGCAGGCCTTGCAGCTCCTGCACGGCTTTTTGTGGAATCACGATTACGTTGGTGCGCTGGTCTTGCCGTAAACGCACACGGCCGAATTGACCCGGCAAAATGGTGCGGCTGGGATTGGGAAACGTCGCCTGAAGCTCCAGGGTGCCGGTCTTGGCATCCACTTGGTTCACGGTGTTCTGAATGTGGCCTTCAAATGGATGCGCCGAATTGTCCGCCAGCACTAATTGCAAAGGCGCGCGTTGGGCCTGCACTTGATCGGTGCGGCGCGTGAACGCGATGTAAGCGGATTCACTCACCTTGAAGCGGACCCAGATTGGATCCAGCGGCACGATTGTGGTTAGCGGCTGGGGGGAGGTTTTGGTTACCAGGCCCCCCACCTGAATGAGACTGTCGCCGATGCGGCCGCCCACTGGAGCACGCACGGTGGCATATTCAAGATTCAAGTCCGCGGTGCGCAGCACGGCCCGGCTGGATTCCACTTGAGCCTGCGCAACGTCAATCTGGGCGCGTGTCGACAACCGGTTCTGCTGAACGTTCGCTGTCTTCGCGGTGACGTTCGCCTGGTTCGCCTGCAGAGCCGCAACTGCATTATCCAGGTCCTGTTGTGAAGCCGCATCTTGTTTAACCAGCGGCTGGAGACGGTCGACGTCCTGACGCGCTTTCAGAAGATTGGCTTGCGCCTGCGCCAGGTCGGCTTGCGCCTGCGCAAGACCCACTTGGCGCCTGGCGAATTCGAGATTCGCTTCGGCTTGCGCCAGTTCACCTTTGGCCTTGGCTACCTCCGCTTGATACGGCCGAAGATCCAGCTCATACAGTATCTGGCCGGCTTTCACTTCCGACCCCACCTGGAACAAGCGCTTCTCTATGTATCCGTCAACGCGCCCGCGGACCTCCACCAGATCTCGCGCGTACGTCTGGGCGGCGAAATCCTGAAAGATCGGGACATCCTCCAGACCCACTTGCATCACGGCGACTAGCGGCGGCGGTAAGGCGTTGGCCTTTTGCGCTTTTCCCTCGGACTGGCAGCCGGCCAGCAGAAAACACAGAAGAAGTACGCTAACTCCTACAATCCAACGGCTAACATTCATGGTCGAACCCCGTGTTCGAGTTTCTTGTCTGATTAACTTCTACAGAGAGAAGATGCCGGGATATATAGGATGGATGCGACTAATCCTGCTTTCAGTAATACCAGTCGCGGACCCTCACGTCGATACCCGAGCCATCCAGCGCCTTTGAAAACACGCCGAGATCGCTGCCTCGATAGTGGTAAGGATAGACAATTTTCGGATGGAAAGCGCGCACGGCATCGGCCGCTTCGTCGGGCGGCATCGTATACGGCAAGTTCATGGGGACGAATGCAACGTCGATGTTCTTCAGCGCGCGCATTTCCGGGATGCCTTCGGTATCGCCCGCGATGTAAAACCGCGTGCCCCCGTAAGTGAGGACATAGCCGTTCCCGCGGCCCTTGTCGTGGAAAAGCTTGCCGGCTTCCGGCCCGCGTTTGAGGTTGTACATCGGGATCGCCTCAATGATCCAGCCTTCCCAGGTGGTCTGGCCGCCATTCGCCAGCACCTTGGCTTCCGTAACCGTCTTGGCTACCGCGGCGGTCGCGATGAAAACGGTTCCGTCCTTCTTCACTTTCGCGATGGCCTTACCGTCTAGATGATCGGGATGAATGTCGGTTATCAGGACCAGATCGGCGGGAGCCAGGCCATCGTAGTTG
>JAYTVY010000116.1:0-3003 GCA_043743755.1 Bryobacterales bacterium
CCCCGCCTTTGCCGACGAGCTTCCATTTCCCGCCGCGATCCCCGCCACGTGCGTGCCGTGTCCGAAGTCGTCATACTGAACGCCTCCCACGAAGCTTTGCCTGTACACCACGCGGCCGCCGAGATCGGCGTGCGGATAGATGCCGCTATCGATCACCGCGATCCCCACTCCGGTTCCATCCCATCCCGAATTCCACGCCACCGGCGCGTTCACTCCCGCGGCCGTGTAGTCCAGCGTCGCAATCAAGGACCGGTCCAGCGAGATGTAGCTCACGTTCGATTGATTCGATAGCTCCACCACATTCCCCGCCAGCAGCGTTCCCGATACCGCGTTGATCAGCGAAAAAACCACATGCACCACGCCGCCCACCAAATTGATCGGTACGCACAGAATGGTGCCCAGCAGCCCGCTGCTGCACGTCTGCGGCGGTGAGTTGTACTGCACAATCACGTTGACGGAGTTCGAAGGATTCGCCAGCAGCGGCAGCAGGTCCGGCGAAATCTTGGAGTTGTCCGCGAACGCCGCCCCCGCCGTCATGAGAACCAGCCAAACAATGGCGCAGCGCACTACTAGCCCTTGGTACCTGTGCATGCGAATCTATAAAGCAACTCCGGTACCAGATATAACATCCATGAAATCAATTACTTCCGCAACGCCACCGGCGCGCTTGCGCCAATCTGTCTCCAACATGCGGACAACCTGTCCCGCTACAATGGCTCTGGATGACGGAGTCCTGGAAAGAGCTGGGGGGGCAACTAGAAGGTCAAGTGGTGGACACGTTTCCGCTGCTGCGGTACTTGGCCGGCAGCGAACATCAAGCCGTGTTCCTTACCGAATACGGCGAGCGCAGAGCCGCTATCAAACTGATCCCCGGCGGCTCGCCTCTCGCGGAACTCCGGCTTCGACAATGGCGTCTGGCGGCGAAGCTTTCACATCCGCATCTGCTCCAGTTGTTCGCTGCCGGAAGCGCCCAACTCGGCGAACTGCCGGTAGTCTACTCCGTCATGGAATTCGCCGATGAAGACCTCTCGCAGGTGATTCCTCAGCGTCCGCTCACAACCGGGGAGTCTCGCGAAATGCTCAAGCCCGCGCTGAGCGCTCTCGCTTACATTCACTCCCAGGGCTTCGCGCACGGCCGCGTAAAGCCATCCAACATCATGGCCGTCGGCACAGACCTGAAACTCTCCAGCGATGTGGACCCGAATGCCGCCGCGGCCGACGATGTTCGCGCGCTAGGCCTGACGCTGCTCGAAGTCCTCACGCAACGCGCGGACCCATCGCTGGCGAGCACGCTCCCCGCTCCCTTCGCCGAAATTGTAAGCAACTCGCTGCTCGAGGATCCGATGAGCCGCTGGACCGTCGACACCATTACTTCCCGTCTTGAGACACCCTCCCGGCCCGCATCCCCGCCATCCTCCCCGCCGTCTTCCTCGCTGATGATCTGGGTGTGGGCCGCTGTGCTCGCCGCGATTCTGGCGGCCGTAATCATGGGGCCCAAGCTGCTCAACCGCCGGGCGGAACCTCCTGTTCCTGTTCCCGCCCCCGTGACTCAGATTCCGGAACCCCATCGCGAGATTCCTCGGGTCGCGGCTCCCCCTCCGAAGCCCGCCCCGGCCCCCGCGGGCGTTGTTCACCGCGTCTTGCCACAGGTGCCCGCCAAGGGCATTCACACCATCCACGGCGCCGTGAAAGTAGCGGTGCGAGTGCAAGTCGGATCCAATGGCAGCGTGACTGCCGCGAAGCTCCAATCCCCCGGACCCAGCCCCTACTTCGCCCAGTTCGCCCTCGACGCCGCCCGCCATTGGAAGTTCAGCCCGCAACCGGATACGTGGATCGTCCACTTCGAGTTCAAGTCCAGCGGCGTCGCCGCCACCGCGGAAAGAGTCCATTAACGAGTATGCGAACCCTCCTCCTCCTCCTCGCCTTGGCCCCGGTCCTCCCCGCCCAGATCGCATCCGAGCAGCACGAATTTGTCATCGCGAAATTCCACACCGAAAGCGGCGTCACGCTTCCCGAAGCCCACATCGTCTACGGTACCTACGGCCGCCTCAACGCCGCCCGCGACAACGCTGTCCTGCTTCCCTCGCACTACATGGCGACTTTTCACGGCTACGAATGGCTGATCGGACCCGGCCGCGCGCTCGATACATCGCAGCTCTTCCTGGTGGCTACCGAGCTCTTCGGCAACGGACGCTCTTCTTCTCCCAGCAACACCCCTGAGCCTTATCACGGCCCGCGCTTTCCCGTGATGACCATCCGCGACAATGTTGACGCGGTTCATCGCCTGCTTACAGACGAGCTGAAGATCACACACTTGCGCGCGATTATCGGCTTCTCCATGGGCGCGCAGCAAGCGTTCCAGTGGGCCGTCAGTTACCCGGTTTTCGCGGATCGCATAGTAGCCACCTCCGGTACCGCGAAAACGCACCCGCATGGAATAGTGCGCCTGGAAGGCCAGATCGCCGCCATCGCCGCCGATCCCACATTCCAGAACGGCGACTACACCGCCCAACCCGCGAAAGGTCTGGAAGCGTTCGGCGCGGTCTGGGCTGCCTGGCTGTACTCGCAGGAATGGTGGCGCCGGGAATTATGGCGCACCACGTCTCCGGCCGGCACCACCTTCGAACAGGTGCTGGAGCGATTCCGCACGCGCTTCATCCCCGGCGCCGACGCGAACAATCTGCTTCTCCAGGTCCGCACCTGGGAGCGCCACGATGTCGGAACCACGCCGGGTTTCAACGGTGACATGGAGCGCGCGCTCCGGTCCATCAAAGTTCCGCTGCTCTACATGCCGTCTGAAACCGATCTCTACTTCCCCATCGGCGACGCCCGCTATGAGGCAGCCTTCATCCCCGGCGTCACGTTAACCCCGATCCCGTCGCTCTGGGGCCACACCGCCGGCGCAGCCAGCAACCCCGCCGACGCAAAATTCCTGAATGAATCGATCACCAACTTCCTCACCGTCCGGCGGGCCCCCCGGCCCGCAGCCGGCCCCCCGGCCGG
>JAYTVY010000117.1:0-2970 GCA_043743755.1 Bryobacterales bacterium
AGCTTGTCGATCTATTGGTTACCGATAAGCACAAGAACCCGAGTAATTACTGCCTGGTGATCTTGTCCGAGGGCGCGCAGTGGGAAGGGTTCCATGCGCGCTTGTACGGCGATGCCGACGCCTACGGGCACCGCAAGAAGGAGAACGTCGCGGAGGCGCTGAGCGAAGAGATCAAGCATCGTACGGGCGAAGAGACCATCGTTAGCGATCTCACTTATGACTTGCGCAGCGGAGATCCCGATTTCGTCGACAAACTGATTGCGAACACGTTCGGCACCATGGCGGTGGATGCCGTGCTGAACAATGAGAGCGGAGTGATGTCCGCGCTGGTGAACGGTTGTTACCAGATGGCGCCGATTGCGGATCCCAAGCTGGGCCCGCGCAAAGTGGACGTCGCCACTATGTACAACACAGAGCGCTACCGCCCCAATTACGAAAACAAGACGGGGCTGCCCATCTTCCTGATGCGCGCCTGATGGAGTTTCTGAAAAAGCTGCTGCGGCCGCCGGCGGCTTCGCCGCGCGACGTGATCCAGTTCTTCAATGAGGCGGCCGCCGATGAGGAACACTACCCCTCCACTATCGATCCGCGAATTTATCACGTCCAGCTGATTCTGGATTATTTCGGCGATCTCAGCGGCAAGCTGGTTCTGGATGTGGGTTGCGGCAAGGGGCGATTCGCCAGAGTGCTAAAGGAGCGGTACCCGGCTGCCAAGATCCGCGGGCTGGATCTCGCCGAGGCGATGCTGCGCGCCATGCCGGCGGGCATCCCAGCGGTGGCCGCGTCCATGACGGCGCTTCCGTTCGCCTCCGCTTCGTTCGATTGCACTTTCGCCACCGAATCGCTGGAGCATGCCATCGATATCGATGCCGCGATCGCCGAGATGTGCCGGGTGGTGAAGCCGGGGGGCCGCATTGTGGTTATCGACAAAAACGCCGAGCAGTGGGGCCGCCTGGAAACGCCGGCATGGGAGAAGTGGTTCGGCCGCAAAGAGCTGGAGCGCAAGCTGCGGAAGCACTGTCAACAAGTGGAGAGCCGGCCCATTTCGTACTGGGAAGACGTCGCGCCGGACGGCTTGTTTCTGGCGTGGCTGGCCGTGCGGTAGGCTGGCCGGCATCATGATGCGCCTGTGCTAGCATCATGATGTGCGAACCACCGTAACCATCGACGACGATCTCCGGGTTTTGCTCGACCGCCGCATGCGCGAAACTGGGAAATCCTTCAAAGAGATCGTGAACGAGGCTCTTCGCGGTGGTATACGTAATCGGGAGGAAAACAAGCCGAAGCGGCGCTTCAAAGTCAGACCCTTCCGGCTGGGATTACCGCCGGGCGTCACCTACGATAAGCCGTGGGTGTTGCTTGAGGTTCCGCCCGTGCATGGCTAGAAAACTATTTCGCAGGCCAGCAGAAGTCCAGGCCGGCGGCACTGCCCGATTCTCGGCGGGCTGATCACCGCCGCACAAGTTCGAGGTCCGCTGATAATGGACGCCCACCTCGCCGCGCTGGCGATTTAAGAACGGCGCGACGCTCTACACCATGCGTTGAGTATCCCTTACAGTAGCTGGGCCGCTATCCTGTAACTAGAACACTCATGAATCTCCTGACCGAAGTGGTGGAAGCGCAGGGTCACCTTATCGACTCGCACATCATGGAGCAGATCTTCGACGCCGTGGTGGAATACCAAGGGCGTTTTGAAGTGGAGGAGTTTCGAATTGGCAAGACCAATAGCGATGGCTCCTATCTGCGGATGAAGATTGAAGCGGGCGATAGCCAGAATATGGAGCAGCTTCTATCGCAGCTGGTGGGCCTGGGCTGCACTCCCGTGGACGCCGGCGACGCGGCATTGAAGACCGTGGAGAGCGACCGTTGCGCGCCGGAGGAGTTTTACTCGACCACCAATCAACGCACGCTGGTGCGCCATGGGAACCAGTGGATGGAAGTAAAGAATCAGCGCATGGACGCGCTGGTGGTGATTGAAAACGGCGAGGCGTTCTGCCGCCGTCTGCGCGATGCCCGCGCCGGCGACAAAGTAGTGACGGGCATGCGCGGCATTCGAGTGATCCCGGAATCCAAGGAGCGCGACCGGCTGGCGTTCGCTTTCATGAGCAACGGGATTTCGTCCGAGCGACAGGTGGAGACGGCGGTCCGGCAGACAGCCGCACTGCTGGAACAGGCTCGCGCAAATGGTCAGAAGATTATCGCGGTAGCGGGACCCGTGGTGGTGCATACCGGCGGCGTGGCGCCGCTTTCGGCCATGATTCGCCGCGGATGGGTGGACGCCTTGCTCAGCGGGAACGCACTGGGAGTTCACGATATCGAGGCCGCGCTGCTGGGAACGTCGCTGGGAGTGCGCCAGTCGGATGGCCGGCAGGAGGAGCACGGTCATCGCAATCACATGCGCGCGATCAACGCAATTTATCATTGCGGCGATATTCGCGGCGCGGTGGAGTCCGGACGCCTGCGCTCGGGAGTGATGTACGAATGCGTCCGCGCCGGCATTCCGTTCGTACTCGCGGGCAGCTTACGCGATGACGGTCCGCTGCCCGACACCATTACGGACATGAATCAAGCTCAGGATCTGTATGCCGAACACCTGAAGGGCGCGGGCGTGGTGCTGTGTCTGGGTTCGATGCTGCACTCGATCGCCATTGGCAACATGCTGCCAAGCTGGGTGAAAATTGTTTGCGTGGATATCAACCCAGCCGTCGCTACCAAAGTGAGCGACCGCGGTACCGGGCAAGCCGTGGGTGTGGTTACAGATGTGGGCTTGTTTCTGGAACATTTAGCCGATGCGCTGGTGGGAATGGGTGACGCATGAAACGGCAATATACCGATGAACACGCGCGGTCCGGTGTGGACGCGAAACTGCCGGAGATCGAGACATGGCCGAATCAGTACCCCGGCTATGAGATCGAAATCGTGATCCCGGAATTCACGTCCATCTGTCCTAAGACCAGCCTGCCCGATTTC
>JAYTVY010000118.1:0-3119 GCA_043743755.1 Bryobacterales bacterium
CGGCTGGGCAACTGGCGCGGACCGGTTTCGACATCGATATCGCAGCAAAGCCCGTGTAAATACAGGGTCAGGCTGTCAATAAAAGACTGCCGGAGGTAGGCGGTATAGGATGGGCTTTCCTTGCGCGCACCTTTTTGGCGGCGCAGCAGAGTTTGCTTTGCCGTCCAGCTGGCGTCGTCCACCTCACCATGCGCGTCGGCGCTTAACTCCTCGCGAATCAAGCGCGTATAGGCGCCACGAACGGCATCGTTCCACTGGTCGGCCATCAAAGTTGCCAGCCGCCGGTAGAGCCTGTAGTGATATTCAGCGATCTCCTGGTCCTTCAACGCGAAAACCAGGACTTCCTCGGAGCCGAACTGGACCTGGGACGCCCAGGATAAGCGATTCTCGGGCGGTTTCTCCGTGCAGACGAACTGATTGGGATTCCCGGCCTCGCCGGCCTTATCGGCGCGCTCCAGATAGGGAACCAGCATCAGCGAGATCTTCGGCAGCACGGCGGCGATGGATGGCGGAAGCGCCGCAATGGGCTCTTCCAGGTATTCGCGCAGATCCTCTTCGCTCAGCGGTACGGTGGCGCAATAGTAGGAGAAGGTGGTGCTGAGCGGAATCATGTCGCCGCGAAACCGCTCGGCGAACTGGCCCACGCTCAGTTTGGAAGAATCAGGTTGGGCCGACATCTAGTGAATTTTCATTTTAGCATGTCGAGGTAGTGTAACCACGTCGGCGGTATAGACTGAATATCAGTGGCGTCACGTCTTTTGATCTCGGCGGGAGAGGCTTCGGGGGATCTCTACGCCGCCGGTCTGGTGGAGGCGCTGAGAAAACGCAACCGGGATCTGGATTTTTTCGGTTGCACAGGACCGCACATGCGCGCGGCGGGCGTGCGTACCGTGGTTGACGCGTCGCGCCTGGCTGTGGTGGGCCTGGTGGAGGTGATACGCCACATCCCCAGGATTTACGGCGAGTACCGCCGCCTGCTGGACGCGGTCCGGCGAGAGCGTCCCGATGCGGCCATCCTGACCGACAGTCCCGACTTTCACCTCCGCATCGCCAAGCGATTGAAAGAAATGGGGATTCCTGTGATTTACCTGGTCGCGCCGCAAGTATGGGCGTGGCGCCGGGGACGTCTGAAAGGGATGCGGCGAACTATTCACCGCCTGCTCTGCATTTTTCCTTTCGAAGAGCGGTTCTTTAACGATCATGGCGTCCCGGCGCGGTATATCGGACATCCGCTGACCCGCCTGATCCGGCCCTCGGCGGCCCCGGTGCAACTGCGTGAGCGATTCGGCATCCCGCCCGGTACGAAACTGGTGGCGCTGCTTCCAGGCAGCCGGAAAGGCGAGATTTCGCGGCACTGGCCCCTTCTCCGGGAAGCCGTGGACCGCATACTGGCGGCGTCAAAATCGCAGCCTGTACGGTTCATCCTGGCGCTGTCGGCGGGCGCAAATTTTCGGGAACGCTTTTCCCACTCGTCCATCCAAGTACTTGAGGGACAGACCTGGGATGTACTGGCTTGCGCGGATCTGGCACTTGCGGCCAGTGGCACGGTGACCATTGAAGCCGCTCTGCTGGGTACGCCCCTGGTAGCCTTCTACCGAGTGAACCCGCTCAGTTGGATATCTGGCAAACTGCTACTGCGGGTACCTTTCTATTCCATGGTGAATCTGGTGGCGGAGAAGCAAGTGATTCCGGAACTGATCCAGGGGCGGATGACGCCGGAAAATCTGGCGTCGGAGTGCTTGCGGCTGCTCGAAGATGAAGCCGCGCGAGAGCGCATGCGGCAGGATTTGCGCGAGGTGGCGGGCAGGCTGGCCTGCTCACTCGATCCTATGGAAGCGGCCGCTTCCGTGGTCGAGGAGTGCTTAAAAGAGGAATTAACTCATGTTTCATAAGACGTTGTGCAAAACAACGCTGCTCGCGCTAGTGGCGGCATCGTTCCTTTCCGCCCAGGAAAAAGGAGCCGGTCCCCGCATCGACGTGGAGCACTACATCATCGAAGCGGAGGTCAATCCGCGCACGCAGGCGCTCACGGCCAGCGTGCAGGTTCGCTTCACGCCGCTCGACGACAACGTCTCCGCCGCGGCGTTCGAGCTGAACAATGCGCTGGCCGTCTCGCGGGTGACCGATGAAAACGGCCGCCAGGTGCAGGCATCGCGCAGCGGTCAGGATCCGTCGTCATTGCGCGTCAGTTTTCCCACGCCGCTGGCCAAGGGCAAGCAAGGCACGCTGACGTTCAACTACGATGGCCGGCTCTCCGGCACGGAGGAATCGCCGGTGTTCGGCATCCGCTTCGCCGCCATCCATAATGACAGCGCTTACCTGCTTTACCCCGCGCGCTGGTTTCCGGTGCACGATTATTCAGCGGACCGCTACACCGCCGAGCTGAAAATATCGGTTCCGGCGGGGTTCCGCGTCGTTTCCAGCGGCCAGAGCGGATCCGATCTGGCGGCGGGCGACAAGGTGACGTATTCGTTTCGATATGCCAAGCCCTCGTTTCCCGGCAGCATCGCGGTGGTACAGGGCGATCCCGTGAAGGTGAGCTCGCAAGGCGTCACCAGTAACTTTTATTTACGCACCAAGAAGAACATGGCGAACGCATATGGCGAGGAAATCGGCAAGGCCATGACGTTTTTCGCGGGCGTCTACGGATTGCCGCCGCAGCGGGATCTGGCCGTGGTGGAAACCGAGGATGGCGCTCCCAACGGCTACTCGGCGCCGGGCGTGTTGTTCCTCTCTCCCAAGGGCATCGGCGATCAAGTCAGCCCGCGCCTGGTGGCAAATCAAGTTGCCCGCCAGTGGTGGGGCGCGCTGCTGTCGCCGGTGAATCGCAATCACATCTGGCTGCAGAACGGAAACGCCCGCTACGCCGAGCTGCTTTATCTGGAACATCTCAATGGACCGGGCGCCATGGAAACCGAAGTCCACGATACGTATGTGGAAGCGCTGACGGTGGACAATCCACCTTTGATCCAGGCCGGGCGCATGGAAGACTATTCACCTGAATACTGGGCCGAGACAGCCAGCAAGGGCGCGGCGGTACTGATCATGCTGCGGCGCGTGATGGGCGATGAGGGGTTCTTCAAACTCCTCAAAGCCTTCCCCGACCGCTACGGCTGGCA
>JAYTVY010000119.1:0-2536 GCA_043743755.1 Bryobacterales bacterium
GCCGGAATAAGCCACCAGCACGCGTTCCAAGGACTGAAGACAGGCGAGCAGCCGTTGCTCCTTCGCTTCCAGCGCTGCGCCGTCCAGCAGGCCCACCAATGTCGCCATATCTCCAGTATAGTCGCGATGTGCGGTACACTGAGTCCTCAACCTTAGGAGTTTTTATGCGTATCAGCTTCTGCCTTCTTGCCCTATCTTTGTGTGCATTCCTGGCATCCGCTCAGGACACACCGAAAAAAGACGTTGACGATAATGCCGCCGCGCGCGATGAATGGTTTTACAGCCAGCGCGCGTATCCGCAGGGACACATCCCCGCCGGCGCCCGCGTCAAGGCTATCGAAGCCATCAAGAATATTGAATCCGCCGCGCGCGCCCGGACTGGGTCGTCTGCCGCCCAGCCGCTCGCCACCAGCGATTCGAGCAACTGGAGTCTCATTGGACCCCGCCCCACCGGCGGCGGGACCAGCTTAGTCACGGCCGGCCGCGTAAACGCCATTGCCATCGATCCGCGCGATAACAATGTCGTCTACATCGGCGCGGCGGAAGGCGGCGTTTGGAAAACCACCGATGGCGGCGTGAACTGGATCCCGCTCACTGACGATCAGCCTTCGCTCGCCAATGGCTCCATCGCCATTGATCCCAATAGTCCCGACGTCGTGTACGTGGGCACCGGCGAAGAGAATTTCGCCGTTGACAGTTACTACGGCGCAGGCATTCTGAAATCCACCGACGGCGGCCAGCACTGGACCAATATCGTGGGGCCTTTCTTGCGGGCAACTATCGGCTCGCTCGCCGTTCATCCGGTGAATGGGCAGGTCCTGCTCGCCGGGGTTGGGAACGTCACTGTCACTCCCAGCACTCTGACGCGGGGAGTGTGGCGGTCCGCCGACGGAGGCGCTACCTGGACCCAGGTGCTGACCGGAGCCCCCGGCTCATCGGTCTTGTTCGACCCCAGCAATGGCAACACGGCCTACGCCGCCCTGGGAAACATCAACGGCAGCGGCAGCAACGGTGTCTACAAATCTTCAGATGCCGGCCGAACCTGGACGCAGATCAGCGGCTCCGGCGCGAATTCTCTTCCTTCGGCGAACGTGGGCCGCGTGGACATCGGCATTTCGCCCTCGAATCCCAGCACACTCTTCGCCGCGATTCAGGATTCATCCAGCTCCACGTTCGGAAGCCTTCTCGGTGTGTTCAAGACTACCGACGGCGGATCCACATGGAATAAGCTTACGCCGCCCAATGTCTGTTCGGGCGTCGGCCAGTGCTGGTATGACATGAACATCCGCGTGAGCCCGAAGGATCCCAACCTGGTTTTCCTGCTGGGCTCCCTCCGCGTCGCCAGGAGCCAGGATGGAGGCGCCACCTGGTCCACCATTCCGCTCACCGGGCCCAACGGCGTTCAGATGCACGTCGACGAGCATTTCATGGCCTTCACTCAGGACGGATCGAAGCTGTATGTCGCCAATGACGGTGGTGTTTATAGCACCGTCGACGCCGCTAATTCGACGGTCCGGTGGGTCACTTTGAACAACACGCTTGCGATAACGCAGTTCTATCCCGGCCTTGCACAGCATCCCACGGATGCCTCCGTGCTCATCGGAGGCGCGCAGGATAACGGCACTCAGCTGTATTTCGGAAATATGAGCTGGACGAATGTTACCTGCGGCGACGGCGGGTTCGCCGCCATCGACAATGCCGTCCCCAACACGTCGTATGGCGTCTGCCAGAACATCGACATCCGCCGCAGCACGGACGCCGCCGGCAACTATCTCAACTCCGTCCACGGCATTGACCAGACAGACCGCACTCAGTTCATTTCCCCGCTCGCCATTGATCCGTCCAATTCCCAGACCCTCTACTTCGGCACTTACCGTATATGGCAAAGCCGCGATGGCGCGGGCAAGTGGACCCCCATCTCTCCCGATCTTTCCTCCACCGGCAGGTCCACTATCAAAGCCATTGCCGTTGCGCCCAGCGATCCGAATACCGTATATGTGGGCACCAGCGACAGCCAAGTGCAGGTGACGCGCAACGCAGGCGCTGGAACTGGCGCTTCCTGGGTGAATCGCACCACGCAGACCCTTCCGGCCCGCACCGTGACGGCGATCACCGTCGATCCCATCGATCCGGCTACCGCCTATGTCACCTTCTCGGGTTTCTCCAGCGACAGCCTTGGCCACCTCTTCCGCACTCACGATGCGGGCGGCAGTTGGACCGATGTAACCGGCAATCTGCCCAACCTGCCATTGAATGATGTGGTGATGGATCCGGACATTCCCAACCGGATCTATGTCGCAACCGATGCCGGAGTGATGTTCAGCGCCGATGGGGGCGCCACCTGGAATACCCTCGGCAACAAGCTGCCGCGCGTAGTGGTGCTCTCACTGGCTTTGCAGCGGACCGCCCGCGTACTGCGCGCCGCCACCCACGGCCGCAGCGTGTGGGAAATCGCCGTCCCCCTTTCCAGCGCTTCCGTTGGACCCGTGCTTAAGTCCGTCGCTCCCAATCAAGCCAATGCCGGCGATCCCAGCCT
>JAYTVY010000120.1:0-13528 GCA_043743755.1 Bryobacterales bacterium
TGGTGGTGGGGGCGATTGCGGGCGGGTAGCGGCGGGGGGCGTGCGGGTGGGGAACGTAATTTACGGGCGGGGAGGGGCGGGGAATTGCGCTCTTACGGATCGCGGGTCGGGAACGCGGGTAGCGGCGGGGTATACGCTCCCTTACGGATCGCGGCTCGGAAACCTCAGGCGACGGGCGGGACTTCGGCGCGATTCGCCAGGCGCAAGCTCTCGAGTGTGGCGAATCAAGTCGGATCAGCGAGGCTAATCCGAACAGCCCGCACGCCACCTCGGTCCCGAAGAATCGGACATTGGGCCGTCCGGCGCTATGAGGTGTTTACCCGAGTAAGTCAAAGATTGGGTGGCCCCGTTCGCCGGAGGTACACTAGAACCCAGCAGGAGGCACTATGGACGGAATGTCTTTCAGAGTTAACGTCATTGATCCGGAACAACTACAAGCGTGGCGCGCCACGCTGCCCGACCTGAAAAAGGCAGCCCAGTTAGAAGCTGCCGCAATCGCGCTTACCGCTGCGCCTGTCATCGCGCTGCCGGTAGCCACGTTTACTCGCAAGAATCAAGCCAGCCTGACCGGCGCCGAGCGCACGGCGTTTCTGGACGCCGTAAACGGTTTGATCGCAAGCGGCGTGTGGGGTCAGATGGTGGCCACGCATGCCGACATGAGCCACAACATGCACAGCATGGAAGGCCCCGTAGGCAGCCAGCGCTTTCTATCCTGGCATCGCGATTTTTTGAGCAAGCTGGAACAGGAACTGCAAAAGATCGATGCTACTGTCAGCATCCCTTACTGGAATTGGACCCTGGATCGCGATATCCCGGGATGGATGCAGAATTTCCTTCCGCAAAACATCAGCTTGCCGGATGGTTCGCAGCTATCGGTGACGCGAACTCCCGGTCAGGACCCCTCCGCGCCGGACCTGCCGCTGCAATCCGACATCGATAATATCCTGACTATCGGCGACTACACCGATTTCACGCTGGCCCTCGAAGGCGCGCAGCCCTTCGGCGCGCATAACCTGGTGCATGTGTGGGTGGGCGGCACCATGAACGACCTTCTGACCGCGCCCGCGGATCCGATCTTCTGGATGCACCACGCCAACATCGACCGCATCTGGAGCGTCTGGCAGCCCGATCATCAGGACCAGTCGCCTACTCTGACCGGGCAGGACGCCGTTCTGGATCCCTGGAACGAATCCGCCTCGGATATGAAGAATACCGCTTCCCTTGGATACGACTATCAGCCGGTGGCCGCGGCCGCCGACGCCCCCGACCAATAGACCCGGCGGTGTTTCTAACCCTGGGGAATACTCACCGCTCCCCGTAGCACAAAGTGAATCGGCGTCTCCGACGGAATCACGACGGGCTCGCCGTTCGTCACGCCCTGATATACCGCGCCGCCTCCAGCGCCGGCGGCCGCTCCACCCGCCGCCGACTTCTTATTGCGCCCGAAGATGCCGCCAATGGCTCCGCCCACCGCGGCGCCCACGCCGACGGCGACCCCCGTGGCCTTGCCTCGCGAGGCGCCCTCTTTGATGAACACGTCGCTGCGCACCGGATACGCCCGCCCGTGAATCGTCAGTGAAGTCAGCTGCAATTGCACCACGGAGCGGCCCTTGAACTTGCCGGCGTTGCCCACGCTCACCAGGGACAATCGCGCATTGGCTCCCCGTGGAGCAATCACTTTGCCGCCCGCCACCAGCGGCGCGTTCAGGCTCGCGTCGAATCTCTGTCCCGGTTGGGCTGTGCGCGAGTCGATGGAGTTGATGGTCCGGATTTCCACCGGCGTGCCCGACGGAATCACGATCGCGGCACGGGTGGCAGGCGCTTCTTTTTCGCTGTTCGACGTCTTGTTCTTCTGCTCCGGGCTGGCCGACTGTCCCGCTCCGGATTTTCCTTTGTCGGATGCGCCGGTCTTGCCTTTATCGGGCCCAGCCTTCTGGCCGGTTCCTTTGTCCAGCGCCTGGCCGCCGCCACCGCCGCTGGGTATCTCGATCACGGCGCCGCTGCCGCCACTGCTGGTCCCGCCGCCGTTCACCGCCCCCGCTCCACCCCCGCCGTTGATCGGTTTGGGCGTGGGCCACATCATCACCGCCGCAAGCACCACTCCCGCCAGCGCTCCCGCGCCCGCCAGCAGCATGGGAGGACGGGTCCAGATCTGTTTGGAAGCTGTTGCCGGAACCACAGCTGCCTCCGCGGCCTGCGCGGGAGGATTCGTTCCCGCCGCGCTCGCGCTGGCCGGAACAAACGCGGCGGCCGCGCCCGCCGCTGCCATCGGCGCAGCGCCCTCGAACCTTGTGCCGCGAGCCATGGGATGCACCGCCGCAACCGGAGGCGCCACATAATCGTCGGGACGCTCCAGCGCCTGCCCGAACTCCTCCACAGTCTGAAAGCGATCGTCAGGATTCTTCTCGAGCGCCTTCAGCACCGCGTTTTCCACGCCTTTGGGTATATATGGATAGAACTTCGTGGGCAGCGGAGGCGGCGTGTGCACGTGCGCCGACATGATGTGAAATTCGCTGTCGCCCTGGAACGGCACATTCGCCGTTAGCAGCTCATACAGCGTCACCCCCAGCGAGTAGATATCGGACCGGATATCCACCGGCTTGTTGGTCACCTGTTCCGGCGACATGTAGAACGCCGTGCCCATCTGCGTCCCGGTGCGCGTCATGCCGCGATTGCCCATCACCTTGGCGATGCCGAAGTCCATCACCTTCACGATGCCGTGATTGTTCAGCATGATGTTGGCGGGCTTGATATCGCGGTGCACGATGCCCATGCGGTGCGCGTATCCGATTCCGAGCAGAGCCTGACGGAACAAGGGAACCGACTCCCCATGCGGAATGGGCCCGCGGCGCTGCACCATGTGCTCGAAGGTTTCGCCTTCGATAAACTCCATCACCATCCAGGCCGTCGCATCCTGGATCAGAAAGGCGTACAGCGTCGCGAGATTGGTGTGGTTCAGATTGGCTTGGGCCTTGGCCTCGGCGCGGAAGCGCTGCTCCAGCTCGGAATTGCGCGCCAGCTCGGCGTTGAGAGCCTTGAGCGCGACGACACGGTCCAGTGTCGTGTCCACGGCCTTGTAGACCACGCCCATGCCGCCTTCCCCGAGCTTCTCCAGGATGCGGTAATTCGAGATTTCCTTGCCGATCATGTTCCCTCCCGATTTAACGCGGGTACCCTGCGATCGCGGTTCATTCCTATCAAGTGTAGCGGGCCACCAACCGCAGGCTGGAGCTTGCGATCCATACCGCTGCGTACACCGCCCAGCCCACCACAGCGCTGAACCCCAGCGCCATGACGGCCGACTCCAGGATCCACCCTGGATTCTGCCAGCCCCGGCTATAGGTGCAGTGCGAGCATACCTGCATGCGCAACATGGCGATGAGCATCCACGGATAAACCCAGGCCATGGCGAAGAGAACGGCGGTAAATGCTCGATTCCTTCGCACCGGGCGGCTATAGCGCAGACGGGGGATTGGCCGCCCCAGGATTCGTTCCAGACTGGCGATCACAGCGCAGGCTGAGCCAAGCACAATAATGGCGATTACCGCGCAGGCCGATGCAACCACCATAGAAGCATTCGTCAGTGCATGCGCCCAAAGCGACATCTCCGTCATCTCAACTCGCCTTTACGCTACTCCGTTACGCGGATGATCTGTACTGTGATGTTATCGTAACCGCCGCGATGCCTGGCCATCTCCACCAGCTGCTTGCAAGCCTCGCGCGGCGGGTGATCGGTGGCCACCGCCAACATTTCTCCGTCGGTGACCAGGCCATGCAGACCGTCGGTGCACAGCAGGACCATATCGTTGGCCTGCAGCGGCAGCGGCGCTTCGGAAAAATCGGCTTGAATGTTGGAATCCATGCCCAGCGCCGCGGTGAGCACGTTGCGTTCGGGATGCACCGCCGCCTCTTCCGGCGTCAGCGCCCCGCTCTCCACCAGCCGCGCGACATAAGAATGATCGTGAGTCACCTGCGAGATGGTGGAATCGCGCAGCAGATAAATGCGGCTGTCGCCCACATGCCCGTAATGCAGCTGGTGATCCAGCAGCACCGCGGCCGAGCAAGTGGTTCCCATACCTCTCAGACTCGGGTCTTCGTGCCCCGCTTCTTGAATCGCGAAATGCGCGTTGCCGAAAGCGGTCAGCAGCGCGTCCAGCGCCTCCGCGCCTGGCTCGTTGAGGTACGTCTGCCGCACCACATCGACGGCGATACCGCTGGCCACGCGCCCGCCCACGTGCCCGCCCATCCCATCCGCAACGATCGCCAGCCGTCCGCGCTTGAGGAAATCCTCGTCGGCCTCCGGTTCTACGTAGCCGTAGTAATCTTCATTCTCGCTTCGAACACAGCCGGTATCGGTGAGATTGGCCAGTTCAATTCCCGGGCGAATCACCATGGCTTACAGGCACTTGAATTTCAACGATACATCTCCCACGCGGAGCAGATCATTGTCCTTCAACTCCTCGCGCGCGATGGGCTCGCCGCTGTCGTTCAGATGCGTGCCGTTGGTGGAATCCAGGTCCGTGATGAAGAACTTATTGTCGCGATAGCGTATGCTGGCATGCTTGCCGGATACGGTGGTGTCGTGAATCACGATGTCGTTCTCCGCGCCCGAGCCGATGGTGTTCTGCCCGTCGCGTACGCGGAAATCCTCGCCCTTCTGGTCGCCGCTCACCGCCACCAGCCAGCCCACCACCGGCGGTTTGCGCTTTTCCGACAGCAGGACGGTCTTGCGTCCCACAGCCGCGCCGCCCCCGCCGCCGGCTCCCGCCCCGCCCAGCGGCGGCGGCCCTTCGGTCTCCAGACGGGTCTTGGCCGGACCGGCCCCCGCCCCCGTTGGAGCCTGGAATCCCGTGCGCTGGCAATACGGGCAGATCTCCCACGAATCTTCCATCTGGTGGCCATTGGAGCAGAACTTTGCCATGTGAATCTCCTGTGTGTCCTTATGAAATCGCGCTACGAGCTGAAATACGTGAGCACGGCCGCGCCTTGTTTCCCTAGATAGACGCGATCGCCGTTCTGAAGCCCAACCTTGCTTACCTTCGGCGAGGAAGTTGAATTGATGTACGTGCCGTTGCTGGAGCCGCGGTCAATCACCACCACCCCGTTATCCACGGGCACAATCCAGGCATGTTCGCTCGAAACCGTATCCTCGGAAAACACCACCTGGCACTTCGCGGCGTCGCGGCCGATCAGCAGACCTTCCTTGGTCAGTTTGAAACGTTTGCCCGAAAGCGATCCCGAGGTCACCTGAATGCTGCCGAATGACGCCACTGCCTGCGACGATCCCGGCGGCAGCCCCGGCTGCCCCACATATTCCGCGCGCCCGGCCTGCACTTGGCCCGCGCCCGCGCCGGCGCCCGCGGCCGCCAGCACCGGAACCGGCGCTTTGGATTTTCCCGACATCGCCATAATCACGATCAGCAGCAGGCCCAGCAGCACCACGCCGCCCACCACATACAGGAGCCACGGCGCCCGTTCCATGATCTTTTGCCACCACGGTTCCACTGCGATGCAAGCCTGCGCCTGCGCCGCCAGCCGCTTGGCGTTCGGCTCATTGGGCATAATCCGGAGAACATCGTCAAACTTCGAGGTAGCTGTCACGCAACTGCCCGCGTTGTAAGTATCCAGCGCCTCGGCCCACAGGCTGTTGAATAATCCCGCCTGCGGAGTGGCGCCTACCGACCGCACAAACTCCATCGCCGTGTTCACCGGCACAAAGAAATTGAAACCCGCCACTTCCGGACCGAAAGTCGAGATGCCGATCACTTCGCTGGCGTCATTGAATGCCGGCCCGCCGCTGTTGCCGTGCGTGATGGCCGCATCCGACTGGATCACCGGCGTTCCCTTGAAGTCCACTTTGAGCGCCGAAATATGTCCGTTGGTCACGGTGGGAACCAGCGTGGACCCCTCGCCGATCAAGCCTCCCGAGGCCGCGCCCGGATACCCGATCACGGTCATCGGCTCTTGAATGTGCACCGTGTCGGAATTGCCCAGCTTTACCGTCGGCAGGTTGTTGGTATCGATCTTGAGGATCGCGATATCCTTGCCGCCGCCCGTGATGGGATCGCTGTACGCCTTGATTTCCGCCTTATAGCCGGTCCAGTTCGAAAGATAAACCTGCAGATCGGGCACCGTGTAAACGATCTTCAGCTTGATCGCCGTCGCCACCGCGTCCTCGGCCCCCGTGAACTTGCGCTGGTACTTGTTTTCCAGATACGGAATCAAACGCTCATTCAGCACCGTATGCCGGATGCGCGCCTGCAGCGCCGCCGTGGCCTGCGCATCTTTCACGTTCGCATCCGCCACCACGTGCCCGTTCGTTACCAGGTATCCGTCCGGCCGGTACAGGAAGCCGCTGCCGCTGCTGCCGTAGTTCAACTCCATCTTGAACGGCTCTTCTTCAATCTGTCCGGTGGCGGTGATCTTGAAGAGCGTCCGCACGTAAACCACGGCGGGACTCAACAGGAGCGTCCGCTTTTCGAGCTCACCCAGTTTGCCTGCGTAGACTCCCGCGCTGGGCAGGAGAAAGGAACAAATTAGCGGAACAATCAGTCGTCTCAAGTTCGGGCTCCTCAAGAAAAAAATATCGCAATTGGTCGGAGAGCGACACTTATTGTGTTCCACGCCACGGAGGGCTGTCAAGTACCGGTCCGCCCAGCACCCCGTTTTGAACCCCGAATGGCGAAAAGCGTTCCGCTCCAGGTCTGGTTCACCGAGCAAATCTTGTAGTCCACCAGTCCCACCGCCGCGGCATCTTCCCGCAACCGCTTCAGGGTGATTTCGGTCCGTTTGCGCCAGAGAATCCACAGCTTTGAGCCTCCGGCGAGCCCTCGAATCCGCCGCAAGGCGGACCGCCACGCGGCTAGATCCTGCACAAACCACAACGTGACCGGGCACTGTCCGTTTTCCTGGAACTCGAAGCCACCAGGTGTTTCGCCGATCACCAAGGGATAATTCGCAGGCGGATCGATCACCGCAACCCGCGCGCCCGCCCCGATCCCGAGCTTCGCGCACGCCGTCTTCCCCGCATATCGTTCCATCATCCGCGCCGGGATCACCGGATCAGCGGGCGCATTCTGAATGGCTTTTTTCAACACGATCGCCAGCCGACTGCGCGAAGTGTAGGCAGCGTCGGGCAGCATCCGCCGGACCGCCTCCACCTTTTCCGGCGCCCCGTCAACGAACACAATGGGAATGTGCCGCGTACTCTTGGACCCGCGTAACGCGACAGCGAACTCGCGTCCGCGAGACGGCAGGCGCGAAAGATCGATCACGACAGCGTCGGGAGGGAGCGACTTGAGTTTTGTGAGCAGGGTAGAGTCGGCCTGTTCCTGGTAGCTGACTTTATAGGCGGTGGATTTCAGGTTCTCGAGGAGTTCGGTCGCTTCGGATGCCTTCCAATGGATAAGCCGGACCTGCGCCATGACTTGCTTATTTTTCCTATTTTACGCCTGTAGTGTACGGACGCTTGCTTACGCGCGCGGCTCCGATCGGTAGTGTACTAGTTTGGTTAAATTAGGACACTACCCCGAATGCTACAGCGCCGAGACCTTTTTCTGGAACAGCAGGAAATAACATCCCAAGATGGCCAGCAGCACGCCGTTCACGGCCAGCACAACGGGCGCCGTATACCCTTTTATCAGCGCCCCTACTATGAGACTCCCCACGGGCATGCCGCCTCGAAAAGCTACGTTGTACACGCTCATGACGCGGCCGCGCATATTGTCCGACGTGATCATCTGCACCAGGGAGCTGATGGTAGCAAATACCGCCAGCAACAGCGCCCCCGCAAAGAACACGAGAATGCAGCTCAACACCAGCCACCTGGAAAGCGCAAAGCCGGTAATCATCGCCCCTAAAGCCACCAACAGCAGCAGCATGGTGCGCCCCTGATGCTTAAATTTCCCAAGTCCCGCCACCACCAGCGCCCCGCTGATCGACCCCACGCCACTGCACACCAGGAACACCGTGTACAAGTACGGCCCGCCGTGAAACACGTCCTTCGCGAACACCGGGAGAAACACCAGCAGAGGAAACGCGAGCATGGTCATCGCGAACGCCAGTACAATCAGCGTCTCCATGGCCCCCTGCTGGCGGATGAAGTGGAAACCCTGCTTCATGCTGGTCAGCACGCTCTCCCCGGTCCTCTTCGGTACAAAATGCGTTCGGATCATCAACAGCGTAACGATCACCGCCACAAAGGAAAGCCCATTCAACCCGAAACACCACGCCGCGCCCAGTCCCCACAGCGCGAGCCCTCCCAGCGTCGGCCCGATCACCCTGGCCACATTGAACTGAATGGAATTGAGCGCGATTGCATTCGGCAGGTCCTGGCTCTTGACCAGCGACGGAATCAGCGCCGAATACGCCGGACCCCCAAAGCTT
The DNA here is from genome assembly GCA_043743755.1 of Bryobacterales bacterium. Classification (GTDB taxonomy): domain Bacteria; phylum Acidobacteriota; class Terriglobia; order Bryobacterales; family Bryobacteraceae; genus JALYHQ01. The sequence continues at coordinate 8,386 of JAYTVY010000120.1, forward strand.
TGCGCCGTTCCCACGATAAAGGACAGCACCAGAATGTGCCAGACGTGCACCACGTGCAGGAAGAACAGCGTGGCCAGCAGGAACGCGCAGGTCATCTGGACCACCTGCGATGCCAGCAAGATCTTGGTGCGCGCCGCCCGGTCCGCGAACACGCCCCCGAACAGTGAAAACAGCGGGATGGGGATGCTCCCCAGGAACGCATCCAGACCCAGCCAAAAAGGCGACCCGGAAAGCTGGAGAACCAGCCAGCTCTGCGCCAGCGACTGCATGAACGTCCCGATGCTGGACGTGCACGCGCCAATCCACATGATGCGAAAGTCGCGGTATTGAAATCCCTTGAAGACCCGGTTGAGCAAGTTTGATTCCGGTCAGGGAAGAGGTTTTTCGCGCTGGATCAAATGCAGAATGTTGCCGTCGCCATCGGCGAAGAACACCAGCCGGTTGCCCTTGTTGTTGTATGGCTCGCTCAGAAACCGCACGCCCAGCCCCCGCAGCGTGTCCAGCGCGCCGTCAAAATCGTTCACCGACACCGCGAGGTGGCGAATCCCCGGATCCTTCATCTTCTGCGCCCCCCGCTCCCCCTCGGACGGAATAATCTCGAGCATGGACCCATCCGCCGCCCGCACAAAATAGTTGCCGTCGTACTCATGGTTGATTCGGAATCCAAGATGTTCGACGTACCACTTCGCCAAACGTGCCGGTTCCGGAGAGGCCAGCGCGGTGTGTTCGAGTCCAAGAAACATGGATAATCCCGAATTGTACCAGCCCTGCTTTTGTACGGCGGACCCCCTGGTCCGCGCGGGGCGCCCTCGCCCCGCTTTTCCTCCGAGAACAACCACGGGCTCAGCCTCCCGCAGCGGGCCGCCCGACCGTGCCTATCCATCACGGCCCTTCAGATACAGTTCCACTCGATCCGTGGTCCAGGTAGCTATGCCCGAGCCGAAAAATCTCGGCCTTCAGTCCAAACCGGAATCTTCAGCATCAGAGCGACCGCGACAACAGGCCAGTCGTCAATATCCCGCGCAGCCATTCGCTCCCGCGCGAGCTGCTCGAAATCACGATAGAGCGATTCATCCACAGTTGGAACCAGCAACTGCGGCACGTACTCGCGCGCATCGGCGAAGCAAACATCCGGCGTGTAAAAACTGAGCGAATCCTCGTAGTTCTCCAAAAGGAAGCGCACACGCTTGCCCAATGCGGCTCGGATCAGTATGTTCGCGTCCAGCACCAGACCTCGGCTGATAATTACCGGCGTTTGGCCGCGCGCCACCGCTTGAAATCCTTAACTGCTTCGTCTTCGTTTATGCCTGTCGCCTTAAGTAGCGCGTCAAGCTGCGCGGCAGCTTGCTTGAGCGCTGTCCGTTCCGCTTCCGAACGCTTGCGCCGGGCAGGGATGTAGTATCCGATGGTATCTCCATGCCGCGTGATGGCGACCGGAGCATTGCTTTCCAGTAGGTACGCCGCGAGGTTCTCGCGAAACTCCCGAATGCCCACGGTGACTGGTTCCATTGTAAGTACTCCTGTGTACAGACCTGTACACATTATAACCAAGCGCAAGCGGTACGCTAGCCCGAACCTACCCCAAACTATTCAGCAGACTTAGCCGCAATTGGTCCGCATGCGCCATGAATCCTCGAATCCGCGCCACCGCGGCTTGCTGCGCCGCCGACAGCTTACGCTGCTCCCCTATGCCGGGGGCCCTCGCCCCGGTGTTCCTCCGAGAACAACCACGGGCGCAGCCTGCGGCGTGGGGCGCCCGACCGTGACTTTCCATCACGGAGTTTCACTCGATCCGGGTTCTGGTACTGTACCGAGCCGAAAAAATCTCGGTCTTCAGTCTAAGCGGGAATCTTTAGGATCAGAGCGACCGCGACAATAGCACAGTCGTCAACCGCAGAGGCGTTCGCTCTTGCAGCGATTTATCCATAGTTGGAACCAGCTACTGGGCTTTTGTATGATGCCGGCCACGCTGTGCTACGAAGCCGCCGGGACGGCTTTTCCCCGGCGGGCGTGAAGTGAGCGGCTATCGTTTCGCTTCCTTGCGGTCGCGGCTCCGTGACCTACTTCAAACTATTTTGGAGATCACGGGCTAGCACCTGGGCTCGCTCCGCTAGACTTCGCGCGCCGGTCAAATCGCTTTTTCGTAATTGGTCCGCATGCGCCATGAATCCTCGAATCTGCGCCACGGCGGCTTGCTGCGCCGAGGACAGCTTACGCTGCTCCGCTATGGCGAGGCTCCGCGCCGCTTCAGCCAGGCTCCGATCGATTCGCACATTCTGATCCCGCTGCTGTTCCGGAGTGAGTAGCGCTCCCAGTCGCGGCGATTCAACTACCGCGGGCTTTGCCGGCTCGACGCGAGCCGGTTGGACCTGGGGAGTCTTGCGGGTAACGGGGGCCGGCGCCGGCGCTGCCGGAACACTCTGCGGGGCCGGAGCCGGCGGAGGCGGGGCGACGGGCTTCTTGCGGCAGGCCGATACGCCGGCCACCACCAGCAGGATTGTCACTCCGCCCAGAAGGGATTGCCTCATGACTCAGATGTGAGTTGCTCTTGTACGGGCGCCTGGCATTGCGGATTCGACGAGCTTGGGAAAGCGCAATCGGAACGTCGTGCCTTTGCCCGCTTCACTGACGAAGTCGATTGTACCACTGTGCAATTGCACCACCCGAAACGTAGTCGCCAGGCCGATCCCGGTCCCGTTTTCCTTGGTGGTGAAGTATAGATTGAAGATCTTCTCGCGCGCCGCCGGCGGAATCCCCGGCCCAGCATCGGAAATCAGCACCGAGCATTCCCCCGCGTGGCATTCGGTGCGCAAGCTGAGCCGTCCGCCCCCCGGCATCGCTTCCAGTCCGTTCACTACGATATTCAGCAAGGCCTGCTTCAGCATTTCCGCATCGCCGCCCACTCGCGCGGGCCGCTCCAGATCGGTCTCTAACCGCACATGGCGCGCATCCGCGTCCGCCGATACCAGCGCCGCCACTTCGCGCAGTAACTCGCTGAGATCCACCGGCTCGGGATGCAGTTCCACCGGCTTGTTGAAGTTCAAAAACGTCTTCACTACTTGATCCAGGCGCTTGATCTCGCGCGAGATCACTCCGATTTCAGGCTGCGTCTCTTCCAGCCTGTTCTTCAGAACTTCCAGGTGCAGCGCCATCGCGTTCAACGGATTCTTGATCTCATGCGCCACGCCCCCGGTCAGCCGGCTGATGGCCGCCAGCCGCGAGGATACGTCCAGCTGCAACTCCAGCTGCCTGCGCCCTTCCGCGTCGCGCAGCGTCACCAGCGTCCCGATGTCGCGATCGCCGGCCGGTTTCCGCAGTATCTCCACGCTCACCACCAGCCTGAGATCCGGCTGCCCCTCGGACGCCACCGTCACCACTTGATCCTGCACCGCTTGCCGCCGCCGCACCGCGTCCAATACGAGGCTTCCTAATACCGTCTGGCTGCGAAACAATTCCTCCAGCTTGCGCCCCAGGATCTCTGCGCGGGGCTTGCCCAGCAGCCGCTCCGCCCCCTGGCCCGCCATCATCAGCTTCCCCGACGGATCGAACAGCAGCACCGCCTCTTCGAGGCGCAGCAGCAGATGTTCGATGTTGCTGCGCAGATCCAGCGATTCCTCGCGCGCGCCGCGGAACTGCTGGCCCAGCAGGCTTAGCTTCGCCTGGACGTCCGCGAATTCGCGCGATTCGCCCGGCAAGGGACGCCCCTGCATGTCAAATTCTCCGGTCCGGATCAAGTCGATATTCCGGCTCACTCGCTCCAGCGGTCCCAGCGCCAGCGGCGGCACAAAGGACGCCAGAAATGCCGATATCAGCAGCGCCAGCCCGAACGCTACCCCCAAATTAAGATAAGCCGACCGCAGCGCGTGGCGCAGCAGCACGGATCGCAACACCACCGTGATCTTGAACACTGGCTGCCGTTGCTCCGGTATCCCGAGCGGGAGCGTTGTTGAATAATCCTCGGCCCGCATCTCCAGGTCCCAGAGATTCCGAAACCAGTTGCCGTTCGACAGCGAGTCCAGATCCTCCACCGGCGCCGGAACATAGGAATTGGAAGTTGCCAGGATGCTGCCGTCCTCGCCCACCACGCTGATGTTCATCACCACGTCGGTGTTGGTAAGCGTGCGCCGCAGCATAGCCGTCAGCGCTGGATCCGTGCGGACAATCCCGGTCCACGCGGCCTTCAACTCGGCTACCGAGCCGGGCGCAACCGGCCGGGCCGCCACGCCCGCTTCGATCCGCTCCAGCACGTAACCATTCACCTGGTTGGCGATCAGATGTGCATGTATGGAGGCCGCTTCAAACGCCGCCTGCGTGAAAGCGTAAAGGTACAGAGCGGAAACGGCCAATACCACCATCGTGACGAACGTCACGATGGCCAGACGCAGCCGCGCCCTGAGCGACATTCAGGAGCCGGCGCCGGCCTCCGCCGCCGCGCCATATTCCTTCAGTTTGTTGAAGAGCGTTTTAAGGCTGATGCCGAGGATCTCCGCGGCCCGGGTCTTGTTGTTCTTGGTGTGCTGCAGCGTGAGTTGGATCAGCGCTTTCTCCGCCTCGCCCACGGTGGTTCCCACCGGCAATCGCACCACATCGGGCTCGTTGATGGGCGGCAGCGGTCGGCTTCCGGTGGCCACGCCGAAATCGTGCGGCAGATGATGCGTGGTGATGGATCCCTCGCCCGCCACAATCACCGCGCGCTCCAGCACGTTGCGCAGCTCCCGGACATTGCCCGGCCAGTTGTGCCGCTTGAATGCGTCGATCACGTCGCCCGACACTTCCGACACCCGGCAGGTGTGTTTCAGGTTCAGCATCTGGATCAGCGCCTCAATCAGCACCGGCAAATCGCCCTCGCGCTGCCGCAGCGGCGGCAAACCGATCTGGAAGACGTTCAGCCGGTAATACAAATCCTCGCGCAGTTCGCCTTTGCGCAGCGCCTCTTCCACATGCTTGTTGGTGGACGCGATAATCCGCACGTCCACTGAAATCTCGCTCTTGCCGCCTAGCCGCCGCACCCGCGAATCTTCCAGCACCCGCAGCAGCTTGGCCTGCGTCCCTACGGGCATCTCCGCCAGCTCGTCCAGAAGCAGCGTGCCGTGCTGCGCCAGCTCGAAGCAGCCCTGCCGCCTTTCCACCGCCCCAGTGAACG